>CAKUYM010000376.1 GCA_934716785.1 uncultured Bacteroides sp.
TACTCTCGTTGGTTGCAACGAGGGAAGTCGTGCATGGGGGAGTACGACAAACCTACCTGAGTAGTTACTACTTTTTCCTGTGTTTTTTCCGAAAAATAATTTTTGTCATTTGAAGTTCCACCCTTCCACCTTGGTATGGTTATCATCTTGATAATCAGATGATTGTATATGGTGGAATTATAGGTGGAATTAGGGTGGAACTTCACGTAATTCCACCCTAATTCCACCCATAATTCCACCATACCTAACATATTGATTCTTAAATATATAACACCCCTAAGGTGGAAGGGTGGAACTTCAAACCACATAAAATATTTTTAGAGAATAATCGTCGAAAAGTTATGAATAAATGTTAAAATAGATACTTCCGACAGTTTAATCTACTCCAGAAACCCTCTTTAGAACGAGCTCCCTCCTGTCCCCCTTAGAGGAGGAAACTGGTTACATTTTCTTCTTTAGTGAAAAGTGAAGAGTGAAAAATCGCGCTGACGCAATTGGGAAACCGCAAGCCGAAGAACGTATATAGCCTCCCCCTTACAGGGGAAAAGAGTGGGCTCTATAAAAGCATAGCTATTACATAGCTGACAGTCAGCAATAAAATATCAATAAATAAAAATAAACAAATATATTTTTTCTGTTTTTTCTTTATTTTTCTATATTGATGTTTTAATCTTCCCCACGACAGTGGGGACTGAGGGGCTTTTTAGCTTGCGAAAGTTGAGTTACATAGTAAAAGCATAGTTATTAGAAGGTAAAAGCATAGTTATTAGGAGGTAAAAGCTTAGTTATTACATCCTAAAAGCTATGCTTTTGCAAAATACTAATTATCAAGTAGATACAAGACTGCTTTTCTATCACCTTTTCAACAGGGGGAAATGAAATAATTTACTTTACTGAAGTCTCGCAAATATCCAACAGGATGCTAATCAGTAATTAAAATATCATTAGAGAAAAATAAACAAAAGAATCCAACGATAGACATGGCAAAGACAGCAATAAAATCAGAGAAACTCACTCCTTTTGGAGGAATATTTTTAGGTCGTAGAGCAATTTGACTCCACACAGTCATCTGTAATCGACTCGACCCTCGATCTAAGATGTAGATTGTTCGATAATCAGCACTGTCTCAAATCGCATTGTGGGGTAAGGGGATGTGGTAGGCAGAAGTGGGTGTTTCAGCCTCAATTCATCTGCTAATTCAGTAATGAGAGGACGTTTAGACGCAAGAAGGACGTTGAAGGGCTTAGTTGCGGATTTGAGGGTAAATATGAATGCTGATGAGTATTATGGTCGTACTACAATCTTGTTAAATAAATGAAAAAGATTTTGATATTACTACTGTTATTAGTAAATTTGTCAAATAGTAGTGGTAGTTCATCTTCTTCTGGTGGTAGTTCTCCTTCCTCTAGTGATAATAATCCATATGTATAAATTAGAATTGATGATTTTAATATATCATTTGATAATGGAGCAGATCAGCTTGTAAATAATCGACTTCTTGATTATCTAAAGAAAGTTGTGGATTCGGCAAAACGACAAGGAATCAAATCTATTCGGATTTCAAGTACGACAAATCACAATTCAAACAAGACAAAATCGGCACACAGTATGGCAAATGGTGCACGTGCCTTGGACATAAATTATATAGATGGAGTACATGTTTCTCAAAACAATGAAAAAGCAAGAATTATTCAAGAAATAATAAAAAACACGCCAGGTTATTTAGAGAATTATGGTCCATTTATAATCAATAAGATAAATAACGGAAATCCAATAAATGCCCCATGGGCGCGAAATATCAAAAATGGACATTATGATCATATTCACATTTCAATACCCAAGTAAAATGAGACTTTATAACATTCTATTTCTATTATTCGCATTCTCTTTGGCGATAAATGCAGAAACAACTGATAGCACTAACTATGTTGATTCACTGCAATCAAATACAAATGTCAATGACAGTTCATTGATTATTGAAACCTTTACTGATTATCCTTCAGAAATAGATGGAGGTTCTTGTGATTATTATTTAAATGAAATAGATATGGATAATAATTGTTTCATTATGATATTTGATTTTTGTCAAACTGCTTATGTGAAAATAAATGGTATAAAAGAAAGACTGTGTCTAACGAGCTATACGCAAGAAAAACAAGAATTTGCAAATTCCAGTTATTGCTTAACCGTGAATATTTTGACAAAAAAGTATGAAGAATACGAATCTACAACTTTTGAAGGTACTATAAAAATCGATAACAGAAAAGGAACATCAAAAACAATTTCCATATTATGTAAATGTGGGTGTTAGTTGTTCTCTATATAAAATGGCAGATTAGAAGATGAAGAAATATATGCGATAAAACAAAAAGAAAAATGAAAAAAGTAATACTGTTATTATTAATAGCATTAAGTTATTTTAATGTCTCATTTGCTCAGAAAAGCAAACAATTGATTTACAAAAATCAATTACTTGGAACAACATGGATTCAAGAGGATGGAGAAAATCTGTATCAAATATCTTTTGATAATAATTGTATTATTTCAAAATATATTAGAAATGGAAAAATAGTTGCAGAACACCATAAAAAATATTATTTGGATAAAAAACCTCTAACGGATTATAACACATCACTATTTGAAAGTGATAAGGTAGGTAATTCTGAGGAAGGAATGTACATAGTTTTCAAATTTGAATCTCAACTCGTTACGTATATTGATTTCTACACAATTGAAAAAATGGATGAAAACGAATTGGTGCTTTTTCATAAAGCGAAGCCCAAAAGTATAGGTGGGCGTGATATAATTATTACACTCACTAGACATAAGTAGGTAATCAAAATTATCTGGATTGAATTATGAACTATGAGAATTCATAATGTACGCTATGATCATATCGTGTGGTACTGTCTTCCAGACAGATGAGAGTGTGACTTTATAATATCCCGAGACTTCGTCCCGGGTTACTCTCGCTTTGCTCGGTACGGTCTTCCATACTGATTAGTTGCTTGAGGCATAGATGTTTGATTTGGCTGGAAGCCAATACCGAGCGTAGCGAGAGTAACCCCACATTAGGGAGCTTGCACCAATACATGGAAGCTCTCGTCATCATTCGATAATAGCAGTTCTTGCCAGTATTCAACAAGTCGTAATATGATTTCTTGTACATAGAGTGGTTTGCATGGCAATAACGAAAATAGAAAAATAGCGATTTGTCCGATAGGGCAAAATGTGATAAATCAGGCTGTAAACTGGTCGTTTACGATGTTTCATTGCATAACCGGCATATTATTCTGACCTTTGCAGAAAAACGGCAAGTAACTATTCTGCGATAGGGCATGACAAGTTTTTCAATTGAGAAAAACAGTTTAGTTGTTTAGTTGCTTGTCATGTTTATACATCCTACAAAATCACAAAACAACTAAACAACCAAACAACATCATCAAACATTGATATTATTTACTTCCCCACGGAGGTGTGGACTGAGGGGTATTTTTACTTACGAAAGTTGAATTACTTTATTTTCTTTCCGTAATAATACATGGAGAAAGCGTCGTGGGCATATCCATCATCGTCCACCTTAAAACTGGAAGCACTGGCGTCATTCAACTTCTCACCATAATAATACACATTAAAGGCGTCTTTGCTATAGCCATGTTCCAGCAGTCGGAACGAACTACCACTTGCATCATTTATTCTCTTACCACGATAATAGACATTGAAGGCATCCTTACCATAGCCGTAACCCAAGTTCTTGAATGAGGAAGCAGAGGCATCTGACAGTTTCTTTCCGGCATAGTACACATCAAAACTGGTTACGACATACTTCTCGTAATACCTATTATTATAACTCCCCTGACATTCATTATCATGACGGTTTCCGCCTCCATGATTAGGTCGGTAATTACCATGTCCATGATTGCCGTTTCCCTTTTTGAGTGAGAACGTCACTGGATCCACCCAAGGCAACACCTTTCCATTCAGATATACATTCTCACAATCTTTAGCATAACCATAGCCAAGCACCACGAAGGTCCTGACGTCAGCCTCACGTATCGCCTTGCCTTGAAAGAGAGCCACATTGCCTTGATGCGATAACCATCCTTATCCATTCTCTGCGCCTCAGCCATTGTAGTGAGCGACAGTAGCACGACCGTCATCATCACCTTTGTAATCATTTTTTTCATATCTGTATGCTTTAAATTTATGTGTGCAAAGTTACATTTTTTTTCAGTTGAGAATATCGCTCCAATGGTACCGTTGTAGCGGTCGGATGGTACCGCGCGGAGCGGATGCGTGGTACCACTTATA
>CAKUYM010000377.1 GCA_934716785.1 uncultured Bacteroides sp.
GTTCTCTATAATATTCTGCAAAGATACGAAAAAAAAGGCACATTAAATAAGATATTCTTTCTTTATGTGGCAAATATTAGTTTATTTTGCAGAGTTTTTGCAAACGAGTAAAACATAAACCAATTGACGAAAATGAAAATAGTGCACACTATCAAGGACTTACAGGCTGAATTGACGGCCTTGAGAGCCCAAGGTGAAACGGTGGGACTGGTTCCTACAATGGGTGCTTTACATGCAGGACATGCATCTTTGGTAAAGCGCTGCGTAAGTGAGAATGGTGTAACTGTTGTGAGTGTTTTTGTAAATCCCACACAGTTCAACGATAAAAACGATCTGGAAAAATATCCGCGTACACTGGATGCAGATTGTTGCTTGTTGGAAGAATGTGGGGCAACATTTGTATTTGCTCCTTCTGTGAATGAGATGTATCCGGTGCCGGATACGCGTCAGTTCAGCTATGCTCCATTGGATACGGTGATGGAGGGTGCTTTCCGTCCGGGGCATTTCAACGGAGTTTGCCAGATTGTCAGCAAACTGTTTGATGCCGTGCAGCCGGATAAGGCTTATTTCGGCGAGAAGGATTTCCAGCAGTTGGCGATTATCCGCGAGATGGTGCGCCAGTTGCACTACAAACTCCAAATAGTGGGTTGTCCGATTGTGCGCGAAGAAGACGGGTTGGCATTGAGCAGCCGAAACAAGCGTTTGTCTGCTCAAGAACGTGAAAATGCTTTAAATATTTCTCAGACCTTATTTAAAAGTCGTAACTTTGCAGCCACTCACACGGTGAGCGAGACGCAAAAGATGGTGGAAGATGCGATTGCTGCCGCTCCGGGCTTACGTTTGGAGTACTTTGAGATCGTAGACGGAAACACTTTGCAGATGATTAAGGATTGGGAAGATACTTCCTATGCGGTGGGATGCATCACGGTGTTCTGCGGGGAGGTCCGACTGATTGATAACATTAAATATAAAGAATAACTAAAAGACGAAACCTCATGATGATCGAAGTGCTGAAGTCGAAAATTCATTGCGCACGCGTTACAGAGGCCAACCTGAACTACATGGGTAGTATCACGATTGACGAAGACCTGCTGGATGCCGCAAACATGATTGCGGGAGAAAAAGTGTATATCGCCGACAATAACAACGGTGAGCGCTTTGAGACCTACATTATCAAAGGAGAACGCGGTTCGGGCAAGATTTGTCTGAATGGTGCTGCTGCCCGTAAGGTGCAACCGGATGATATTGTCATTATCATGTCTTACGCATTGATGGATTTTGAAGAAGCCAAGTCGTTCAAACCGACTGTGATTTTCCCGGATCCCGCGACGAACAAAGTGGTAAAGTGAAAAGAAAGTATCTCTTGATATTTTGACAACAAAATAACCCTCGCTACATATGATAGTTGTAGCGAGGGTTATTGCTTTATAAGGGCTTTACCGTACTAATGCTTAGTTGCAGCATTTATGTTTAGTCGTTTCCCTAATACTTAGTTGTTTCCCTTGATTTGTTCGTTCATGGCAGCGGCAGCCTTGCGACCGTCTCCCATGGCAAGAATTACAGTCGCTCCACCGCGAACGATATCACCGCCTGCATAAATCATCGGAATGGAAGATTCCATCTTGTCATTAACGGCGATCGTACCCTTACGTCCCAACTCCAATCCTTTGATAGAACTTGGCACAATCGGGTTGGGGGATACGCCTACACTTACGATAGCCAAGTCGATGTCAATCGTCTCTGTCGCACCGGGGATAGGCATCGGACTGCGACGACCGGAAGCGTCAGGCTCGCCCAGTTCCATCTTTTGCAGCACTACCTGTTTCACGCGGCCTTGTTCATCGGCGATATATTCAATAGGATTATGCAGCGTCAGGAATTCGACCCCTTCTTCTTTGGCATGTTTCACCTCTTCGATACGTGCGGGCATCTCCTCTTCCGAGCGGCGATAGATAATCATGGCGCGTTCTGCTCCCAGACGTTTTGCCGTGCGGACGGAGTCCATGGCAGTGTTGCCGCCACCAATCACCGCCACATTCTTGCCGAATGCTACCGGAGTGTCAGACTCCTCGCTGGCGGCATCCATCAGATTGACACGCGTGAGGTATTCGTTGGAAGACATGATATTGATAGAGTTCTCTCCGGGGATATTCATGAAGTTGGGCAGTCCGGCTCCTGAAGCCACGAATATGCCTTTGAAGCCCTCTTCCTGCAAGTCTTCTACACTGATAGTCTTTCCTACGATGCAGTCTTTGACAAAGTTTACTCCCATCTTGGCGAGGTTTTCAATCTCTACGTCAACAATCTTGTTGGGCAGACGGAACTCGGGGATACCATATTTCAATACACCGCCGATCTCATGCAGCGCCTCAAATACGGTTACGTCATACCCGTATTTCGCCATATCTCCGGCAAAGGCCAATCCGGCAGGTCCCGAACCGATAACGGCTATCTTGATGCCGTTTTTATCAGCGATGACAGGAACGGAGATCTGTCCGCTTTCACGTTCATAATCTGCTGCAAAACGTTCGAGATAACCGATAGCCACCGGCTTTTCATTCATCTTCAGATGGATGCACTTGGACTCGCACTGCTTTTCTTGCGGACAGACACGACCGCAAACGGCTGGGAGCGCACTTGTCTCTTTCAGCGTCTTGGCAGCTTCGAGGAATTCACCCCGTTCGATGTTCTTGATGAAACGGGGGATGTCGATGCCCACCGGACAGCCTTCCGTACATCCGGGGTTGGTACAATCGAGACAACGCTTGGCTTCTGTGAGTGCCTGCTCTGTTGTCAGCCCTTGGTTCACTTCCTCTTTGCGGCTATGCGAACGGTATTCGGCATCGAGTTCGTTCATCTCGACACGGGGAATAGCGGTACGTTCTTTGGGTTTCATTGATTTACGCAATTCCTGTCTCCAGGCAGCATTACGACTTTTTTCATCAATATCTTTGGTTGCCTCGCATTCGGGTTGCAACTTGTGCATCTCTTCACGCTCGACGTTTTTGAACGCTCCCATGCGCTTCAGCATCTCATCGAAATCCACTTGGTGACCGTCAAACTCAGGACCGTCTACACAAACGAATCTTGTCTTTCCACCCACGGTGATGCGACAAGCACCACACATACCGGTGCCGTCCACCATGATGGTGTTCAATGAAACATCCGTCGGAATCTCATATTTTTTAGTTAGCAGACAAACAAACTTCATCATGATAGCGGGACCGATAGCGAAACATTTGTCTACCTTTTCGCGTTTGATAACTTCTTCTACGCCTTCGGTCACCAAGCCCTTGCGCCCGTAAGAGCCGTCGTCTGTCATGATGATAACTTCATCGGAGCTTTCGCGCATCTCTTTTTCCAGAATAATCAGCTCTTTATTGCGCCCTGCCAATACGGAAATCACACGATTGCCTGCGGCTTTCAATGCCTGCACGATAGGAAGCATCGGAGCTACGCCCACACCACCACCGGCGCAGACCACTGTTCCGAAATTCTCGATATGCGTAGCTTGTCCCAGCGGACCCACTACATCGGTAATGTAATCACCTTCATTCAGTTCGCAAAGACGGGTGGACGATAATCCCACCTCCTGCACGACCAAAGTGATAGTGCCTTTCTTCACATCAGAACCTGCGATAGTCAAAGGCATACGTTCTCCTTTTTCACCTACACGTACGATGACGAAGTGTCCGGCTTTGCGAGATTTAGCAATTAAAGGAGCTTCAATTTCAAATTTGAATACTTTCTCCGAAAAGCGTTCTTTGCTAATGATTTTGTTCATTATCTAAATTAATTTGTTGATTTATTACGTAACTGCTGTCAGAATGTTATGAATTTTGGCAAAGATACGGCTTATTTGCGAAAAACAAAAAAGAAAAGCCACTCTTTTGGTGAGCGGCTTTCTATGTGTAGATAACTATTTCTTGCTATTTTGTTCTGATTTTGTATCCGGCTATACCGTAGTATAAGATGAACAGGAAGCAGGGGAGGCATAGCCAATATGCTTGCTGTGGAGTGGCTACGTCTTTCATCCAACCGTAAAGTGTGGGGATAACGGCGCCACCGAACATTGCCATGATGAGCAGTGACGAACCGGCTTTGGTAAACTTACCGAGGTCTACCATGGCAAGCGGCCACAGGGCCGGCCACATCAATGAACATCCTAATGCCATGAATGAAATGAAGTAGATGGAGGCATGGCTCGGAGTGAGTACTACCAGCAGTGAGCCGATAATAGCCAGAATGGAACAAATCTTCAGGGCGGTTGCCTGACTGAGGTATTTCGGGATAAAGATAATGC
>CAKUYM010000378.1 GCA_934716785.1 uncultured Bacteroides sp.
ATAATTACGACATCAACAGGGGTGCTTTCCTTTTCATCATTGGGGTTACCTGAAAATACAATAGCAATATCAGGTCGTGAATCATCTTTCAATTTTACTTCCCCCTCTGTAATAACATCGACTAACTCTGACATATCTCTTTCGCTTAGAATTGTAGAATAGGTCATATATTTATCATCCAATAACCACGCATTATTATTGTAAATATCAGTAGTTAAATTCTTCCCTGATAATATTTTTCGTTTAGGGACTATTAAATTATGAATATCCTCTTCGCTATTTTTAGGGTCAATCTTTTTTAATTTATCGATTATTATTTGTCGATATAGAATATATTCTGTCAAAGTTCGAGCCGACATTTCCAGTGTTTTTTCATACCTTTCATCTGAGAAGTCCGTTGCATCTAAGACATCCTTTTGGTCTTTAAAAAATTTTTCCTGTGCATTCCGAATGGCATCATTTCGAGAAATAAATCCGATTGTGTCATTTTCAAAATAATCTAAAAGGTGCGGGAATCTATTTGAGAAAGAATCTTTAATTTGCGCATTTCTTTCTTTGATAGCAGGAATCTGGGTGTTTAATAATTCTGCAACTTTCTTCCTAAATAGTACTTTGACAGTCCTGAGCGTGGCATCTTTCATCGTCAATTCTTGCCGTGAAGCATTTACTTGACCTTTAAATAAATCTGAATATAATAAGAATGTTAAATCATAGCCATAAGGTATATTTTCAGGGGCTATGATGTCCATTTTATATGTTCTTCCATCAACACAGATTGCAGTAATAACTGTATTGTCACTCTCTTTCTGTTTGATAAGGTAATGCAATTTCATTTTTTCAAACAAGTCCAACATTTCAGCATCAATATCCACAACAGACAAGTCCTCCATCTTAGAGGTGTCTATATGCGCTGCTGATGTTGTAAACTGCTGATTCATATTTGCAATATTAACATTTAGAGAAATGCTAATATTAATATACCGTCCTTCTTGTTTCAGGAGATACAAACGTGGATAAAACTCTTCGATTATTCTATGCTTAAGAGTAGTTGGTCTTAGATAGTCATGCGACTTTATTTTTTTGAGATAATAATCCTCTAAAATCAATGTTGTGCCATGCTTGTTTGAATCGGTATCAGCAACTTTAGATTCACCATCAAAATCATTGGAAAAAGTAAATGTGCGATGTTTCTTTTCATATAAACTACTAATTGCTATTTTTTTGAAATAGCTTAAAAAGACCAGTCGCCCAACTCCTTTGTGGGTATCTTCATCTACTTTTAATAACTCGCTAAATTTCCCGAATCGCTCATCCGTTAAACCAATGCCATTGTCGATAATTTTAATCGACAATGTATCGGGTTTATTAAATTCATCCAAACTAATTTGGATTTTTATATCTGTTGCATCTGCATCAATAGAATTTGCTATGGCTTCAAAGAAAACCATCTCTAATGATGGATTGGCAAAAAACAGCTTAACTGCTTGTTTTACATTAATATCCATAACCTATATTTTATTTTTTATATTTCTTATTTCCTCAAACCTGATGAGTATTTGAAAAACACTTTCCAATACTCCTGTCGCTTTTTCTATCGGTGGCATTTTCTGTTTGTCAAAAGCCAGCTTTTTCAAATCGGTGGTGTAAGCTGTTATAATTTCCGGCTTTGCCATCATCTCTTTTGCTGATTTGAAAATGGGTGCATCCGCCAACGAAAGGTGCGACTTGGAATTTTTGTTCAGTCCATCTTCGACCGTTACCCAGTACATTGCTTCCAAAAATTCGTCTGATTGCAAATACTCTTGATATTCGGAGGTGTGCAATAACTGACACAGGTCGTAAATATCACGAATATGTTTTGCCAGCAGATTCACCGCATCTTCATTGTAGGATAATTTGACAAGTCTTGAAATCTTGTCGCAAATAGTTTTTCTTGGGTTAATACACTGCACCTCGAATCCCTCCAGTTCGTAACCTTGTATCAAATCCTGTCGTTCAATACTTTCAAGAAAGATAGTGATAATTGACTTGATAGTGCGGGTGTCCGCAGGATAATACATTTGTTCCTTATCCGACAAATCACAGGATTTTATCTCAACCTCCAAATTTTCTTTCAGTCCAACACCTTGAAAAACATTCTCGTATGAAAAGAATAGCTTTCGGAAGTTTCCACCTGTTTCCGATAAATCTTCACGGTATATGTCGTTATTCTGTTCAATAATGAATTTAGACAATTTTTTATTCAATGTCTTTTCCGCCTGTTTGGATGCTGCTGTATCTCCAGTGAAAACGAACAAATCCAAATCTTCCGAAAAGCGTTCTATCAAACCATAGGCTTTCGATAAAGATGTTCCACCTTTGAAGAATACCTTTTCCTTATATTCGGACAAAGCAATTTCTTTGAGTATTTTACATACCCAATAATCCTTTTCTATGTGTGACTGTTCGTAACCGAAATGGTCTGCTGCCAATGCGATTAGCTCTTTGAATATCTCTTTGTCCGAGTGTAAAGCCATATAATTTATGCCATTTTATAATTCAGATTAAACCGTGTAGTAGGAAGTATCGTGCGGGTGAGCTCCAGCCGTAAGTCTTGTTGTCCAATCTCTCCCAATATATCCGCTACTATCTTTCGTACACGAGGGGGGTAATCTTTCGTCAAAGATACTACTTTTATAAGTTCCGGCATTGAGAAATCTTTGAAATATTGATTCTTAATACGTTCGTATATATCTTGTTGCGTACTTCCGGGAATGTGTTTAATATCCTTGATGGCATCCAATAGCCGTAAATAGGGGATATTGGCTTCGTCATGGTACGCCAACGAGTAGGCTTTCACACTTTCAATATCCAAATTTTTAAAACGGAAGTGGCGTACTGGTTTTAGTGTCGCAATGGTGATTGTCGTTGCCACCTGTTCCGTTAAGCCCATCTTATTATATATGTACGCTCCGGTAATATATCCGTCCAGCTTTTGGGTTATATATCGGAACTGTTCATCTTGATATACGGGTAATGAGCCTAATCCCAATGCAGACTTGCGAGGACGGAAGTAAGCCCCTTTCTCAATTCGTACCAGTACACCTTTCTTGCTTTGCTCAGAAAGAAGTACTGCCACATTTGCCAATTTATCGTTGGGAAACGACAAATCACCGAACGTAAATATACGTCCAGCATCTATCCGTTCAATCTGCTGTAATATCTCTTTTCTAAATGAAGCCATAACCTCTACTTTTCTGCAAAGTTAATCTATTATGTTTTTATATGCAAATACATAACAATAATTTTGCCACAAAGGGTTCACAAAGGGTTCAATATTTATAGGTCAAAATAACTATTTGACTGTTTTACAGCATTTCAATAGAACAACATAGGGTTCATAATAGGCTTAAACACCTCATATAGACATTTGCAGCTAATTTCTCTCATCACTGCTGAGAGTTTTACGCTTTCAAGTGTAGTTTCAAGTACATAACATGAAATTGTCGCAACAATGTTGCGACAATTTCAGTCGATGCAACCACTTGATACGGACATTTGCAGACTAACGGGTACACCTGCGGACACTTCGCTGTAAATCGCTAATATATAGCATATTTTACCCATACCTTTGAATGGGACTATTCCCTCAAATCACTAAAATTCCAAAAGATATGGATGCAAACAAATTGAATCCGTCCACAACGGACGGACAAAAGACTGACGTATTGTTGGTGCTGGACAAACAGAGCCGCAAAGTGAATGTCGTTAAAGGAGTGGACGAAGACGGAAAGTTACAGACCGTGCCGCCCACTCAAAACCACAGCAGTGATTTTATGCGTGTGGACAAGAACAGCGACCTGTTTTCCAACTTCTTTTCTAACTTCTTCCGCAAGCTCCGGGAAACGGAGGGCTTCGATTTCTTCAAAAGCGATGCTGCACAGGTAGAAGAAAACGCCAAAGCCATTCAGGATAATATCGAGAAGCCGACACAGGAGGGCGGCAAGTTATCGGATATGCTGAAAGTAGAAAAACCGGATTTTAATGAGTTTCCGAAGAACAGCTACCACATCGACCCGGCAAAAATCGACTGGGAGAGCCTGAACAAAATTGGTATCACCAAAGAACAACTGGAAAAATCGGGTAATCTGAATCCGATGCTTCGGGGTTACAAATCACCCTCCACATTCAAAGTATCGGGACAGACCAGCGATTTTTATCTGACACCCACTGATGCTAAACTTTCATTCTACAACGCCCCCGATGGTTCGGTAAAATTCCGACTGCACGGTATCCAGC
>CAKUYM010000379.1 GCA_934716785.1 uncultured Bacteroides sp.
CGCTTTCCCTGTGTTTATGTCACCTGCATCATTATGTCCGAATTGTATCAAAACAAAGTCTCCCGGCTGAAGTGCATGATAAATTTTATCCCAACGCCCTTCATCTAAATAAGTACGTGCACTACGACCCGCTTTCGCATGATTCTCTACAGAGATTCTTTCTGTGTCAAACAGTTCGTGAATAACACTTCCCCATCCCCACATGCCATTTTCATCTTTATCAGTATTCTTTACTGTACTGTCTCCCACCGTAAACAATACAGGATTCCCCTTTTTGCGGGTAGCCCCCGTAACTGTATCTTTTTCTATCGGTTTCAAATAATGAGCCAGTTCCAACCCCTTATAATTACGGATTCCTTCGGCTGCAGATTCTGCATTGACATGCGCTCCAAAAGCACTTGTGTGAATACGGTCCAGATAGAACATATACTTTACTTTTTCTTTGCCGAATTTCTCAAATTTACGCGCTGAGATATCATTCAGATCAATAAAAGGAATTCTCGCTTTTTTAGCTACCTGCTTCGCCCATAATCCAAATGTCTGATTCACCCGGGTGATAATAGTACTGTCTGCATCTTCCCAAGCGTTGCGAGGAGTCAGTGACATCAAAATAGGATGAGCGCCTTTTTTCTTCACATCATGAATAAAACGACGCATATATTCCCCATACGTATATACGGTTTCTTTTGCTCCTGTTTCTTTAATAGTCACATTCAGACAGTCTTTGCCAATTCCGGGGATAGAGGCACGGGCACGACCACTATCATACGGACCATTATCATTATGCCCCAATTCTATGATAACCCAGTCACCTTTACGAACTCCCTTCAACACATCAGGCCATAACCGGTTATAAAAAGTACGACTGCTGGTTCCTCCCAATGCGTGATTTTCAACGGTTATCTTACTTTCATCAAAATACTCGTGTTCAAAATATCCCCATCCCCATTGACCATTATTTCCATTACCTAACGTACCAGTACGCATGGTTGAATTTCCAACAAGAAACAATACCGGATTATCACCTTTCCGGCTGGAACCTGAAACAGGACGGGCGGAACGCGCCACATTTAAACTATCAAGTGTATTATCTATGACTTGATTCACATCCGTCATCGGTGCAACTATTTTATTTTGAGCATGCACTCCAAGCCCAACTCCAGCAGCTAACAAAAAACATAAACAAAGTTTATTTCCTTTCATGACATTTATAGTGTTTTTCTTTTATTACATTTCAAATCTCTCACAAAAATAAGATGAACGAACAAACCGGAGAATAGAAATTCATTCATTTTCCTGTTTATTCGTTCAACCAATAGTACATATATCCTAATCAGAATGACGACAAGGCTAAAAACTATAGTGCGGTGGCTGATTATACGCGACATTCTGCCAAGCTATCGCCAACCTGTACTGACGGTCATTCATCAATGTGACACGCCTGTCCACAGCCGGTATAGTAGTAGAATAAATACGTAATTCTGTCTGGTCTTCGGAGGCCCAAATTACCTCTTCCCGCCAATCTCCTAAAATATCACCCGACAAACACGGATTACCTTTTGTTCCATTATTGGAAACAACTCCCTCGGCTTTCAATAATAAATCTGTACTTTCCGCATTCCAATTCCATTTACTGATGGAAACATGATCCAGTAGTTCCGCCAAAGGATCAGCGTCCCAATAAATGGTAAAATTGCAGGAGTCAGGCTTTCTACTACTTATTATTTCTCCTGTATCCCCTCTTCTCAAACCTCCTATATCGCACCAACACTCTGCTCCATCATAACGTGGATCAATATCGGCAGCCACTCCACGACCGGCATCTTGTCCCAAGCCATCCTGCCAGATAATTTCTCCGGTTGCTCCATCAAACATAGCTACGGCAGGAGTACGCTTTACGATTTCATTTTCGCCTTCATTTTCATGTACGCCAAAAACCTGCATACCTTGACGGGAAGGAATGAAACGTCCGGTATGCAAAGCATCTCCATGACGCAAGCCCGTAGTAAACAGTCCTTTACCATCATGATCTACAGTCATAGCCCCCACACAGATTTCATCACAACCATCACCATCAAAATCCGCTACGGTCACACTATGATTTCCCATGCCCGAATAGGCCTCCCAACCCGGTGCCGCACTATCAAAAGTCCATGTATGTTTCAATACCCCGTTTATAAAAGTCCATGCAGCTACCACCGTCCGTCCGTACCATCCTCTTACCATGACAGGTGAAGGTGTTTTTCCATCCAGAAAAGCTACTCCGGCTGTAAAACGGTCTGAACGACCACCAGTATTGTCATTGCCACAATTGCCACCAACACCTCCCCAACCATCCAAAGGATAACGGGTTGGAATATATTCTTTCGAATCCAGTTCTTTTCCAGTACGTCCCTCAAAGACCGTGAGATATTCCGGCCCATTTACTATCTTACCATACGTAGGACTCTTTTTATCCCATGTCCTCCAGTCGGCTTGGGCATCTCCTATCCGATGTCCCTGTCCATCGACAGTACCATCTCCCGTCTTACAACAAATTTCCGCACATCCATCTCCATCAAAATCAAAGACCAGAAAATTAGTCGTAGCTGCTCCGGAACGTACATTCGGTCCCAAATCAATACGCCACAATCTCGTTCCATCCATTTTGTATGCATCCAAATAGGTATTACCGGTAAAGCCACGTTGTGGCGGTCGCTTTGAATTAGAAGGAGCCCATTTTAAAATAATTTCATACTCTCCATCACCATCCAAATCACCCACACTACAATCATTAGCTGTATAAGTGAATGGTTCACCCGCTATTTCTCCGTCTTCCGGTTTACAAACAGGAATACTTAAATAAGGATTCCGTTCCCCTCCTTTCAGACGAGTCCAAGTAGCGACTTCTCCGGTAGTTGCTTTTAAAGTCCAACGATTATCAACCGTGTAATCAACCGTACGATCTAAAAAATCGGAAGTCCGACTTATCGGTTCTTTATTCAATTTCACCTCTGCACCTCCACCGGAACTACGATATAAATCAAATTGTAATCCGACTGCATCCTCCAAGGTCATGCGCCAGCTAAAATACATACCATCCTTTGTAGGAATACCTATTAGTCCTCTTGATAGCTTTTCTCCACTGTAAGGTTGGGAAAAAGCGGATATGCTTCCGACAAGCAAAAGCATATTCATCATAATCCAATGTTTCATCTAACAATTTATAAAACCTTAATACAAGCGGGAAGTTTCCCCGCCTATCTACTCAAAAAAAAATTCCCGTCCACCAATCTTTAACTCATGAAAATATTCGGTCTATCCAATATACCCATTTCTATTGCCACAAGTTCTCTTTAAACTCAATTTCAACAATGCGTAACTCGTGATTGGTTTTATCGCCAATTATTGCCTTAAACAAATCCAGCTCACCCGCAGCAGGCGCAACCACCTCTACAATTTGTCCGAAACCGTCTTCATCCTTGCTGGCACCTTTCAAACGAATGGTTATCTCATTTGTCAATACAGGTTTTACATCCAAGTGGATATATCCCAAACTCTTTTCAGTTTCACCACTCCAAATCAACTCATTACCTGCATATATTTCCAAAGGATAGCTACGCAAACGCCAACCGGTAAGTTTCATACAAATTTCATCCACACGGGCTGCACGCTCCAAACGGTAGGTTATCCATGCAGTGTTCAGCCTGCCATCATTCTTCCATTCACTCAATTCATTATCATCGAAGCTTTTGACAACTTCATCCTGGTTGGCTCCGGCAACCGCCGATAAGATATTCACATCGACTTTCATATCTTTGTAAGAAGGAATCAATGGAGTTTCTCCACGGGTCAGCCTACCCTCCAGTTCATCTCCCGGAATATAGTCACTCAAGCCATTCTTCACTTCAACCGGTGCAGAAGAAAGACTGATTTCGGCAGATTGCAATCCATCAGCCCTGGCTGTTATACGAACCGTTCCCGGAGTCGTAAGAGAGCGTATCAAAGCCCGGTTGATTCCACATTCAACAGGCAAATCTTTTGAAAGAATATAATTATCTTTGCCTTGTGCTATTCCACCACGCCATTCAGCCGGTCCCTCTACGTCAAAATGTATCAGTTCATTAGCCAGCGGACAACGTCTGCCATCTTTATCCATCACTTCCACTTGAAGCAATACCATGTCGGCACCATCCGCTTTCCAACCTTTAGGACTTTGAATCACACTGAGTTTTATCTGTTCCGGCTTGCCTGCGGTCTGCAATTCAGCACGGCAACATTCTTTTCCATTCTT
>CAKUYM010000380.1 GCA_934716785.1 uncultured Bacteroides sp.
CAGTACTGCCAGTACCGAGAGTCGTGAAATCATTTTCTTTACCATACTTATATTATTTAAAATTTGTATTATCGCATTGGTTCGGGTGCTTTCGCCGGTTAACGGATTCTTCCACCGATTTTCGGATGTTTTCCCGATTATTGGGCGTCTCCACCGATTATTGGTTGAGCAGATTCAGCGTGTGGCAGGCTACCAAAGCTGCTGTCTCTGTACGAAGCCGTGATTTGCCAAGGCTGATGGGGACAAAACCCCGTTCAACGGCTATCTTTACTTCCTCCTCGCTGAAGTCTCCTTCGGGACCTATCAGTACAAGGGCGTCTTCTCCGGATTTCAAGACATCTTTCAGCATCGGCTTTTCACCTTCATAGCAATGTGCTATGAACTTCTGACCCTTAAACTCCTGATCTATAAACTTATCGAAATCAGTCATTTCATTCAGTTTGGGCAGGCGGGCTTTTAGCGACTGCTTGATGGCAGAAACGAGGATTTTCTCGATTCGTTCGGTTTTGATGACTTTGCGCTCGGAGAAACGGCAGTTGAGGAAAGTCAGTTCGTCGAAGCCGATTTCGGTAGCTTTCTCTGCAAACCATTCGTTGCGGTCCATATTCTTGGTTGGTGCCATGGCTATGTGCAAATGGCAGGGCCAAAGCGGAGGCTGGCACTCCGTTTTTTTGATGGCTACCAGACAACGCTTGTTGGTTGCAGCCGTGATTTCTGCTTTGTAGAAATTCCCCTTGCCATCAGTAAGGGTGATTTCGTCTCCGATACCCAACCGCAAGACACGGGTGCAATGTTGTGCTTCCTCTTCCGGAAGTTCATTGTTCTTTTGTATATCAGGAGTATAAAATACGTGCATAATTATAGTTGTTGTTTTTTATTTCTTGCATTGATCTGGTCGCGTATCTGGGCGGCCAGTTCATAATTCTCGTCTTTAATGGCCTGCTGCAATGCCTCTTCAAGCGAGATGGAAAAAGGAGCCGACGTGCTATGTTCTTCTTCAGGGTCTTCGTCTTCATCCGTCTCTTCGAAACGAGCTCTTTTCTCGTCGGAGATATGCAGGCATTCCTGTTCAAGAATGGATTCGAAGATTAGAATCGGACAGTCTGAACGCACGGCCAAGGCTATGGCGTCAGAGGTACGTGCATCAATGCGTATAATCTCTTCCTCCTTTTTGAGGTAGATATAGGAATAGAAAATACCGTTTTTGGCTTTATAGATCAATACCCGTATCAGGCTGGCACCCAATGCCATGAGGGTGGTGATAAATAAATCGTGTGTCAATGGTCGTGGCGTTTTGATCCCTTTCAGATACAAAGCGGTAGCCTGAGCTTCTGCCGGACCGATGATGATCGGTAATTGCCGGTCACCGTCCACTTCGCCTAACAACATGGCAAATGCGCCTACTTGCGCCTGACTGTTGGTGATATTTATGACCTTTAACTCAACTTTCTTTTTATCCATTGTTTCTTACTTAATTCGTTTGACTCTCCCGTTGGTGCTTGTACTTGAATACCAAGGCAAACAAGATGCCGATGACAAGTGCATAGGCTGCAAATATCAGCCAGATGTCTGTCCATTCACGGCTTAACAACTTGCCGTCGGCATATACGGAGAATGCGTCTACCACAGCACCGCTGGCATATCCGCCTATGATTGCTCCAAATCCGTTGGTCATCATGAAGAATAATCCCTGCGCACTGGCACGGATGGAAGAACTGGTCTCCTGTTCAACAAATAACGAGCCGGAAATGTTGAAGAAATCAAATGCCATACCATAAACAATCATGGAAAGGATGAGCATCCACAGTCCGCTGCCCGGATCTCCGAAGCCGAACAGACCGAAGCGGAATACCCATGCGAACATACTGATCAGCATTACTTGCTTGATACCGAAATGTCTGAGGAAGAATGGGATAGCCAAAATGAACAGGGTCTCGGACATTTGTGAGATGGACAACAGAATTACGGAATGCTTTACTCCAAAGGAGTCGGCAAACTCCGGAATAGTGGCGAAGCTGCCCAAAAACAGGTCGCCGTATGTATTGGTGATTTGTAACGCTGCCCCCAAAAGCATGGAGAAAAGGAAGAAGATAGCCATTTTCTTTCTCTTGAATAGCACTAAGGCATCCAGACCGAATGCGGAAAGCAGCGATTTGTTTTCAGATTTTGTGGGGCGGCATGCCGGCAGACTGAAGGAATAGAGTCCGAGGAGTAATGCGGAAGCGGCGCCTACATAAAGCTGTGCGCTCGAATTCTTGAATCCGGTAAGGTCTACTGCCCACATGGCGCAGATGAATCCGATTGTTCCCCATACACGGATAGGGGGGAAATCTTTTATCAAGTCACATTTATATTGCTCTAAAGAATTATATGATACAGTGTTGGCCAATGATAAGGTTGGCATATATACCAACAAGTTAATCAGCATCGCCCAGTACATTTGGTCATAACTTGTTACTGTAGAAGCGTAGAAAAGACTGGCTGCACCTACGATATGGCAAAAACCGTATAAACGTTCCGCATTAAACCATTTGTCGGCAATGATACCGATAATACCGGGCATTACCAAAGAAGCTATCCCCATAGTTGCGAAAATGGCTCCGATCTGTCCACCTTCAAAGTGGAGTTCCCTGCCCATATAACCACCTAATGATATCAACCACGATCCCCAAACAAAGAATTGCAGGAAATTCATGATAATCAAACGAACTTTTATGCTCATAACTTTTTAATTTGTGTTTCTCTTTTATTGATAATAGATGCAAATATAATGTTTTCATTGGATAGGTGGATAATAATTCGATAAAAAGGAGATAAAATCCTTTTTTAAGTCTGTTTTATTTTTGTGCAGCTTTTCTTCGTAAAGATATGGTTATCTTTATAAAAGATGGTTATCTTTGTGGTTTAAACAATGAAAATGGATACTTTTATGGAAGAATATACCCATTATGGCAAACAGGCAGATGTTTTCAAGCATCTTGTATTATGCGAGACGCTGAAGAATGAGATGCCGACAGTGTATATTGATACCAATTCTGCCAATGCTGTTTATACGTTGGCTCATACACCGGAACAGGACTATGGAATTTATCATTTCTTGCAGAATGCATCAGTAAATAGAAAGTTGAAAGATTCTTTATATTGTAAGCTGGAAAGTGACGCTGTGCTAAAAGACCGCTATTATGGTTCTCCTGCATTGGCGATGAAGGTGATTGGAGGATATGCTGACAAGTATTATTTCTTTGATTTGGAAAGTAAGGCGTTGAAGAATGTCAAGAGCTTTGCAGAATCCGAACATTTAGACAATCGGATAGTCACAAAGAATTGTGATTCGACAAAAGGTGTCATAGATTTACTGCCGACTTTGCCTAAGGGTACATTTCTCCATATTGACCCTTATGAAATAGACGTAAAGGGAATGAATGGACATACGTTCTTGGATGTTTTTATTCAAGCAACGCAATCAGGTATGAAATGCCTGTTGTGGTATGGTTTTATGACGTTGGATGATATGCTGCGATTGGATAGCTACATCGCTACCTGTTTGCAAAAAGAAAATATTCAAAATCTCACAGGCTCCAAACTGATAATGAACACCATTAAAAAGGATTCTATAACTCGCAATCCTGGAATCTCAGGCAGTGGACTTTTGGCTTCCAACTTATCGGATAAATCAAAAGTGCAGTTGCTTGATTTCACCCGATTATTGGTTGAAGTCTATAAGGGGAGTCTGTATAAAGGTTTGGATGGTGGTGTATATAGCGGGTGATATATGGTGAGTGGTGTGTGTAGTGATTGGTACATATAGTGAGTGGTATATTGTCTCGAAGTTGGATTTGTAGGCAATAGATAGCGAATTTGCATTGGACTTAAATCCAAATCATAATCTTTATCTCTTTGTCAGTCTCAATTTTTTCCTTTTTCCTGATTTCAGCTTTGAGGGGAAGCAAATAGGTCTGAAGTTTTGTATCAAACCAAATGGCGGTTGCCCACTGGCTATTGCCGATTTTTGCAGTCATTTTCAAACGTCCCCAACCTTCTTCCAAGAATTTAAGGTTTTCTCTTATTTCTTTGGACATTTCTATAGGGAGGCAAGCTATGTACCACCCACACGCTCCGACAGTCGATGAGTAGTTCCACACTTTGGCGGTAAACTCATATTTTATTCCTTTGTTTTCCATCTTGCAAAGATAATGATTAATTTAAGTTTCGCAAGTTCAACTCGCAGATTTCAAAGTGTAAAATTTAGCGATATGCGCCATATCCTCAGATC
>CAKUYM010000381.1 GCA_934716785.1 uncultured Bacteroides sp.
TGTCTGCTCTGTTCATCTTCTCTATCATGAAGAAACTTGAAAAAGTGGCTAAATAAATCCGGTATATCTTGCCGTTTAAAGAGATAACCCTTTAAAGAAATAACCCTCGCTGCATGATAGTTGTAGCGAGGGTTATTTCTTTGTAGCGAGGGGGAGTGAGGGGGATCTCATTGAGCAGGTGAGTCTCCTATATATTCAGCCCCATGATATAGTCATTCATGTAATATCCGTTGCCAATCGGGAAATCACCTTCCCGCAGCTTTCTCATTCCCATGTGTTCGTAAAACTGCAATGCCTTGTTGTTGCGATTCACATTCAGCTCCATCAGGCAGGGTTCCGGATGTACTTCCTTGATATGTTTGACGGCTTCCTTGAACAGGAAACTGCCGCAGTGCATCCCTTGGAAACGGGGAAGTACATAGATCTTCTGCAGATGGAACACATCCTTCTCCTGTTGCTGTACAGAGACATATCCGCATGGCTCTCCGTCTTTGTAAGCGATGAAATAGACATGACCTTCCTCTTCCATCTGTTTGGTGATGTTCTGTGGGGCATACATCCACTCCATCATATAATCCAGTTGTTCGGGAGATAGAATGTCCTTGTAAGTGGCGGGGAAAACCTCCTTTGCCATCTTATTGATGAGTTTGCGATCATCGACCGTTGCTTTTCGAATGGTAAACATATGTATTTTCTTTTTTTGTGGTTTAACGGACACAAATATACGGAGTTTTTTAGTAAGTTTGCGAAGACGTATTCAAGAAAGAAAAATGGGTGAACGTATATGTTTTAGGAGAAACGAACGTCTGGCTACCGTCAATCCGTATTGGAGAGGAAATCCGATGGTGCGCGGACGCTTTTTCAATAGGCAACACCGTTTCCGTCCGGGAATGGGGAACGTATTGAAATGGCGTCTTTCACCCAATCCTCAACGGAAGGAGAAGAAGACGGTGAAGTGGAATCCGACGGTATGCTATCTTCGTTCGTTGGATGCAGTGGTGGGAGACTCCCTGATATGGTTGGGACATAATTCTTTCTTCCTCCAGTTGGCGGGCAAAAGGATTATGTTCGATCCGGTGTTCGGAAGCATCCCTTTTGTAAAACGCCAGAGCGAATTTCCTGCCAATCCCGATATTTTCAGAGGAATCGACTATCTGCTTGTCAGCCACGACCATTTCGATCATCTGGACAAGCAAAGTATAGCCCGTCTTTTGAAGAACAATCCGCAAATGAAACTGTTCTGCGGACTGGGGACGGGTGAATTAATCCAGAAATGGTTTCCCGAAATGAATATAGTGGAGGCCGGATGGTATCAGCAGATTGAGGATGATAAACTTAAAATCACTTTCCTGCCGGCGCAACATTGGAGTAAGCGTTCCGTGCGTGATGGCGGGCAACGGTTGTGGGGAGCCTTTATGCTGCAAGGAAATGGCATCTCACTCTATTATAGCGGTGACACAGGATACTCCAGCCACTTCCGTGAGATACCCGATTTGTTCGGCTCACTGGATTATGCCTTGTTGGGAATCGGTGCGTACAAGCCCCGTTGGTTTATGCGCCCCAATCACATCTCGCCTTACGAGTCTCTGACTGCCGCCGAAGAAATGGATGCCGGACTTACTATTCCGATGCATTACGGTACGTTCGACTTGTCGGATGAGCCGCTACACGATCCTCCGAAAGTATTTGCGGAAGAGGCAAAGAAAAGAAAAATTCCTGTAGAGATTCCTTGTCTGGGAGAAATAGTTAAACTGAATAAGAAGAAATAATAGTGAACGGAAAGAGATGAAGAAGCTGGAAATTAAAGATTTGAAAGAGAACTTTTTCGAAGTCATCGGAAAAGAATGGATGCTGGTCACAGCCGGTACGAAAGAGAAGTTTAATACAATGACGGCAAGCTGGGGCGGCATCGGATGGTTGTGGAACAAGCCCGTAGCTTTTGTATTCGTTCGCCCCGAACGCTATACATACGAATTTATAGAGAAGTGTGACTATCTGACACTCTCTTTCTTGGGAGAGGAGAATAAGAAAATTCACGCAGTATGCGGCTCCAAGTCGGGGCGAAATGTAGATAAAGTGAAAGAAACCGGATTAAAGCCTATATTTACGGAAAAAGGGAATGTGCTGTTCGAACAGGCTCGCTTAAGTCTTGAATGTAGAAAACTCTATGCGGATGGCATCAAACCGGAATGTTTCTTGGATAAGGAGCCTTTGGAAAAATGGTATGGCGGTGCGCATGGTGGTTTGCACAAAATGTATATTGTTGAGATAGAGAATATTTATTCGGAATAGATAAATTATTCGGAATAGATAAAATGAAATAACCCTCGCTACATATTTGCAGCGAGGGTTATTTCATTTTATCTATTCCGCTTAACACTCCGTTATTTACTATCTCGTGTAGTATTTTATTTACTATTCTATTCAGTATTCTATTTGGATAGGTTCTTTGAACGGATTATTTGGATGGTGCTTTCTTTACCCACTTGTCCAGCCATTCAAAGAATGTGCGTTGCCACAGCACCCCGTTTTGAGGTTTCAGTACCCAGTGGTTCTCATCCGGATAAATCAACAACTCGGCAGGCACACCACGCATCACGGCAGCATCAAAGGCAGCCATAGCCTGATTGGCCAAGATGCGATAATCTTTCTCTCCATGGATACAGAGAATCGGGGTATCCCATTTGTCAACGAAGAGGTGAGGGGAGTTGGCGAAAGTACGCTGTGCCACCGGATTCTGTTTTTCCCAGTATGCACCGCCCATATCCCAGTTGGCAAACCATTTCTCTTCTGTTTCCAAGTATTGCATTTCCATGTTGAAGATACCGTCATGAGCGATAAATGCCTTGAAGCGTTTGTCGTGGTGTCCTGCCAACCAATATACGGAGAAGCCTCCGAAGCTGGCGCCTACACATCCCAAGCGGTCCTTGTCTACATACGGCTCTTTTGCCATCTCGTCAATCGCCGTGAAATAATCCTTCATGCACTGGCCACCGTAATCACCACTGATCTGCTCGTTCCATTCCACACCGAATCCCGGTAGGCCGCGACGATTCGGGGCAACGATGATATAGTCATTGGCTGCCATAATCTGGAAGTTCCATCTATAAGACCAGAACTGGCTGACCGGACTTTGCGGACCACCCTCACAGAACAGCAAGGTAGGATATTTCTTGTTCGGATCAAACTGTGGCGGATAGATAACCCATGTCAGCATCTGTTTGCCGTCTGTTGTCTTCATCCAGCGGCTTTCCACCTTGCCCATCTCCAACTGATCATAAATCTGCTTGTTCTCCTGCGTCAGTTGGGTGGCTGTTCCGTCCAGTGCCACCGCATAAATCTCATCCCCCATACTCATGGAGTGGCGTTTGGCAATCAACTTGTCGCCGAAAAGCGCTACTCCGTCGTAGTCATACACTCCCGAAGTAACAGCCTTTACCGAATCATCCGCCAAATCCAATGCATAGATCTGAGTTTCTCCGTGCCATACACCTGTAAAATAGATAGTCTTGGCATCTGCACTCCATACAAAGGCATCCACGTTAGATTCGAATGCTTTGCTGACAAACCGTTTCTCGCCCGTTTCCAGATTCATGATAAACAGCCGGTTCAGGTCTGCTTCGTATCCGTCACGTTCCATGCTCTGCCAGGCAATATATTTACCATCCGGTGAGTATTGCGGATTGGTATCATATCCTTTGTTCTCTTCGGTGATATTCTCCGTTTTCTTGCTATTCAGGTCATAGATATAAATGTCTGAATTGGTGGAAACCGCATATTCCAGTCCGGTCTTCTTCCGGCAGGTATAGGCAACCTTATCCGAAGTTGTGTTCCAGGCAAGTTGCTCGATACCGCCCCATGGCTTCATCGGACTTTCATACGGCTCACCTTCCAGAATATCCACGATATTGGAGATGCCGTTGCCGTCAAAATCGGCAATGAAAGGATGTGGAGCGGTTGTCACCCATTCATCCCAATGCTTGTACATCAGGTCGGTGACAATGATACCGGTAGCTTTCGGCAGATCCGGATACTTGTCGGCCGTACTTTCCTTTGTCTTTACTTGCGAGATAAATAGAATCTTCTTGCCGTCCGGTGAAATAGAATACCCTTCAATGTCACCGTCATAGTTGGTCAGTTGCTTACGACCGCTGCCGTCGGGATTCATTTCATAAAGCTGGCTGCTTCCGTTGTCGTTGCTTAAGAAAGCGAGTTTCGTGCCCCCTTTAATCCATGTCACCTCGTTCTCCTGATAAGGCG
>CAKUYM010000382.1 GCA_934716785.1 uncultured Bacteroides sp.
CACTTTACTGGATTTTATTCTTTTAATAGTAATGATAGATACTCCTGCTTTGTCGGCAAATTCTTGTTGTGAAAAACAGCAACTGAGCCGCATCATCTTGATTCTTTTGCAGATTTCCGTAATAATACTTTCATCAGAGAATTGGTATATCGTATATTTGTCATATAGTCTTTTCATTGGAAGAATATGTATTAATGTATCATGTATGATACAAAGGTAACAAATAAACTGGGAAATCACAATAAATCAAACGTTTTTAAGGCATCCAACTAAAAGTATGTTCTTCTTAGATATCATCATAGAATTATGAATTATATCTATGGAACTGTCCTCGCGAAGAGGTAAAGAGTAGTGTGAAGGCTTGAAATATGACTTTATTTTGCGATGTACTTTTTCATTCCTTCCGTATAGTAAGTCTTGAACTCTCCGTTCTCTCCGCTATATATGAAGTAGGCGTCAATCTCCGGATTTGCCTTGCAGAATGTTTCCGCCTTTTCCAGTCCCATCACCATGAAGGCGGTTGCCAAAGCATCGGCGGTCATACAGTCTTTGGCTATTACGGTAGAGGAGAGTATGCTGTGCTGTACCGGGTAGCCTGTTCGCGGGTCGATGGTATGTGCATACTTCTTACCGTCCTTATAGTAATAGTTGCGGTAATTTCCAGAAGTAGCCAATCCTAAATCTGAGATTTCGAGTATCGTCTGCAGGTCTTGGTTCACCGCCAGTGAATCATCTACGGGCTTATTGATTCCAATGCGCCATAAGCCGTTGGACGGGTTCTTGCCTTTCACCACTACTTCGCCACCGATGTCTACCATGTAATTCTTTATTCCTTTCCGGTCGAGCAGGCGTGCCACTACATCCACAGAGTATCCTTTCGCTACTGCGCTGCAACTTAGCATGATGCGGGGATCTTCCTTGATTACTTTGCCATTCTCCAACTTCACTTTCTCATATCCGGTGATTTGCAGCAGGCTGTCTATCATCAGCGAATCAGGAAAAGCCCCTTTCTTGAACCCGAATCCCCAGGCATTGGCAAGGGGCGCTATCGTGATGTCGAAAGCACCTTCCGTTTCGCGTGATATCTCCATCGAACGGTTGAAGCATTTTTGGAAGAAGCTGTCGGTAGTCAGCTCTTCGTTACGGTTTACACGGCTGATGACGGAACTGTCATTGAATGGTGACAGCGAATAATCGAAGCGTTTCAACTCGGCCTCGATTTCCGGTTTTAAGTCGCCGTCGTGCTCGTAGGTGATTTTATATATAGTTCCGAACACTAATCCCTGGATACTGTTGTAGCCGACTTGCTGATTGTGTCTTGTTAATATCCAGATGGTGGCTAAAATCAAGAAAGCCAACCAAAGGAAAGTTCTCTTTGTTTTCATACTACATTTTATTGTTTGATGGGAAAACTCTTTTTATTGGAAAAACAGGTGCTCGATTAAAATCTTCACTCCGATAATCACAAGGATGATGCCACCCCATAGCTCTGCCTTTAACTTACGTGCCAGCCCGCAGCCGCATTGAATACCGAAAACAAGTCCGATTAGTGACAGGGCGAACGAGACGAAGCCTATGATAAAGATAGGGGATAGGATTTCACTGTAACTCTGCACTCCTAAAAAGGCGAACGAAATGCCGACAGCCAATGCATCGATACTTGTCGCTACCGCCATGGTGAGTACTACTTTCAGACTTGTGGGGTTGAATAACCGGCACTCTTCTTCTTCCTTGAAAGACTCCCAAATCATTCTGCCACCGAGGAAAGCCAAAATGGAAAAGGCAATCCAATGATCTATGCTTTCTATGAGGTGGCTGAAACTTTTTGCGAACATCCACCCGATGAAGGGCATGGCGGCTTGAAAAAATCCGAATGCGAAAGCCATGACCAACATCGGCTTCCATTGGATACGCTTCAAAATAATGCCGCTTGCAATTGAAACAGCGAAGCAATCCATCGCCAGACCTATCGCAAGCAGCCAAATCTCTAATCCTGTCATTGTATATTCTAAAGAGGCAATTTATAAATGAGGGAATAAGTGATTCCCATATTGTTCGATTTAAACTTTCCGTAGCCGGGCACATACCACGGGTCGCCATACTCTCCGCCGGTGGCGCTTGTCTTGTACTTCATGCGTACCGACCAACCCATGTTGAAATTCTTGTATATGCGTACTTTTACCCCCAAGACTATTTCCATCCATTGCATCGAACCTTTCATTCCTGGATGGTTGAACGGTATGCTTCCGCCCCAGTAGTCGTCTCCCAAACCGGGGTTGCCTATGACGTCTCCCCAAATGGAATCGTCTGCGGGCATGGTGGATACATCATATTTGAAAGAGCTGAACGCATAACGAAGGCCTACATACAGGTAGCTGTTCTTCTCTTTCTTCTTTGCCATGGTGTTGTAGTCCACACCGATCCGGAAGAATGGGGCGGCTTTGCTCTTGTAGTGGATGCCCGTTTCGCTCCATGTATCCGTTCCTCCCATACCGAACTCAATGGTAGGGATGAATTTGTTTTTGAGGTTGACTGCCACACTGACTTCAGAACTCATGAAGTCACCTCCAAGAAGTTTGCTGCCTATGCCGTATAAGTCCACACCGACGTATGTACCATTATAGAAAGGAATGGTATCTACCTCGGCCACCTTGTCCTTTTTCTGGTCTCTCTTGGGTGTATAGGTCGGGCGTTGCTGTTGTGCCAACAGCGGAAGCCCGATACAGAAGAGCAGAAACAGGCTAATCAGTTGTATCCGGTGTGCGGTCACGATAGTCAAAGAATATCTGTAGGTTCTCAATTTCATTACTATTGGCTTCTTTATTTCTAAAATAGATAGAGTCTATTCTTTCCGAACTACCTGCGCTGTTTCCATATTTGGCACTGATGATATTTTGCTTCATCATATAGCCGCATTCCATTGACTGGAAATAGGGGGTGTTCTGCTGTACGATATACAAGGTGTCTGCATCGTTGGGATTGCGCTTCGGGTCGTATTGGAGAATAAATACGGTAGAGTCGCTTGTGTAGCGCAACGGCACCATAATCTTATATACATTTTTCTCATTATTGAGAATGATAGAGTCTGTTCCCAATGCAATGATAGTCAGCGAGTCGAGCGTGTCGTTGAATGCTCTGGTCGGGTCAAGGCTTTTGTCTATAGTCTTGAACGTACAGTACATCATCGGACGTCCTGCAAGCGAGCAGTCGTTTTCCTCCGAGCACGAACTATGGATGCCGACAGCAGCGCCGACGATTATCAATAAGAGAAAGATACGAACTAAATTCTTCATAGTCAGTTATTGAATGTGAGTCAAATTTTCTTTTCTATCTGATAGTTATTCCGTTCCGGGGCGTTGCGCGAGATTAGCTCGCCGAGGAATCCTGCAAGGAATAATTGCGTCCCTATAATCATTGCCGTGAGTGACAGATAGAAATAGGGAGAGTCGGTCACCAGTCGGTAGGGGAGTCCGTTGGACATGGCATATAGCTTGTTAACACCTACGATGATGACGGAAATCATTCCGATAAAGAACATCAGCGACCCCAATAAGCCGAAGAAGTGCATCGGCTTGATTCCGAATTTGGAAAGAAACCATAGGGTGATCAAATCCAGGTATCCGTTGACGAAACGGTCGAGTCCGAATTTGGTCGTACCGTATTTGCGAGCCTGATGGTGCACCACCTTCTCGCCGATCTTCTTGAATCCGGCGTTCTTTGCCAAATAGGGGATGTAACGGTGCATTTCACCATATACTTCGATATGCTTTACGACGTCTTTGCGGTATGCCTTCAGTCCGCAGTTGAAATCGTGCAGGTTCTTGATGCCCGAAACTTTGCGCGCGGTGGCATTGAATAACTTCGTCGGTAGAGTCTTTGATAACGGATCATATCTTTTCTGCTTCCAACCGGACACGAGGTCGTAGCCTTCCTGGGTTATCATGCGGTAAAGTTCCGGTATTTCGTCAGGACTGTCTTGCAGGTCTGCATCCATTGTGATGACGACATCACCCTGTGCCTCGGCAAATCCGCAGTAGAGGGCAGGCGACTTGCCGTAGTTGCGGCGGAACTTGATACCTCTTACGTGTTCGGATTGGGCTTTGAGCTTTTCTATCACTTCCCATGAGTGGTCGGTGCTTCCGTCATTGACGAAAATCACTTCGAATGAGAATCCGTTGGCTTGCATCACCCGTTCTATCCAAGCGTAGAGTTCGGGTAGTGACTCTTCTTCATTGAACAATGGGACTACAACTG
>CAKUYM010000383.1 GCA_934716785.1 uncultured Bacteroides sp.
CCATGATTGAGACAAGAATCCCAATAGCACCTGACACAAGTACCACCCTTACAGATGAAACAACAGAACACATTGTAAATCGCAAGGTAACAATCAAAATAGACAGAGATTATTTAAAAAAGAAGTATGCAGAACTATACGAGCGACTGGCAAAATTAAAGCTGCCACCCTCTTACAAGAAGAAATAATATATCAACAGGGACTCTCCATAATATTGTGTAAATAGAAAACTACGGGATTCTTCTCGTAGTTTTTTTTATTTATATATTAACTTTGTAAAAAAGCAGATTTTATGGACATCCCCAAAGAATTTTTAAGTAAAGAGTTCCTGTCTCAGTTTAAGACAGGTGAAGATGTTACCGCTTTCATGAAAGAGCTTCATACTCGTGTCTATGAGCAAATGTTGGAAGCTGAACTTGATAACCACTTAGGTTATGAGAAACACTCCAATCAAGGCGATCATAGTGGCAACTCCCGCAATGGTAGTTATAAGAAGCAGATTCAAACAGAGATGGGAGAATCTGTTATTCAGGTTCCCCGTGATAGAAAAAGTGAATTTGAGCCAATTGTAGTCCCTAAGCATCAATCCCGTGGCTTGTCTATTGAACGTCTTGTAATCTCTCTTTATGCCAAAGGCATGAGCGTATCTGACATTGAGTCAGAAATGCAAGAAATATACGGTATCAATCTTTCCACCTCCGCTATCTCTATTATTACCAATAAAGTCAGCCAGGCTGCTTCAGAGTGGCAGAATCGTCCTTTGGAGAGCTTATATATGATTGTCTGGATGGATGGTATCGTATTTAAAGTCAGGGAAAATGGTAAGGTCATCAACAAGACCGTTTATTTATGTGTAGGTCTAAATAAGGAAGGCTTGAAAGAGGTATTGGGTATGTGGGTTGGTAAAAATGAGAGCGCTGCCTTCTGGATGGGCGTTTTAACGGATCTCAAAGCTCGTGGTGTAGAAGATATACTGATTACGGTTACTGATAATCTGAATGGATTTACAGAAACTATCAAGAGTGTGTTTCCAACATCTACCACTCAAATATGCGTAGTGCATCAAATAAGAAACTCCTGTCGGTATGTGGTCTGGAAAGAAAAAAAGGAGTTTACTTCTGATTTAAAGAATATCTATAATGCACCTACTAAAGAAGCCGCAAAGATGGAGTTGGAGAACTTTGAGCAAAAATGGGGGACTAAATATCCATATGCGATACGCTCATGGAGAAATAATTGGGAAGAACTCACCGTATTCTTTGACTTCCCGGTTGAAATTAGAAAGATCATATATACAACGAATCTCATTGAGAATCTGAACGGAAAAATTAGAAAGTACACCAAAAACAAGCTCTCATTCCCAAATGATGATGCCTTGAAAAAGTCTGTGTATCTGGCTATTACAGAAATAGAAAAGAAATGGTATCAACCTATTTGGAATTGGGCATTGATTTTTAATCAATTTATAACTATATTTGAAAACAGGATTCAAGTATAAAACTCGAATCCTCTAGTTTTCTATTTACACAAAATCGTGGACAGTGCCATCTACAACTAATTCAGCTATCCCAAAAACAATCCACTTACATAAATTATTCTTTTACTTTTACCTCTTATCAGGTTGGCTTTTCATTACAAACTCCAACAGCCCTCCTTTCATAATATCAGAATGATGAAGAATAAAACCTTTCAAAGGTTTACCGTTCAACAGCACCGTTCCCACATATTTATTTGTTTCCGAAAGATTGATTGCCTTCACCGTAAACTGTTTTCGATCAGGCAAATCAATAATAACTTCTTCTAGCTGGGGAGCACCTATCACATATTCTCCTCCACAAGGATTCACCGGATAGAATCCCATAGCTGAAAAAATATACCATGCCGACATTTGCCCGCAATCATCATTTCCACAAAGACCATTTGGCTTATCCAAATAGAAACGATCAAAAACTTCACGCACCAACTCTTGGGTTTTCCAAGGACGGTTTGCGTAGTTATACAGATAAATCACATGATGACTGGGTTCATTACCATGAGCATATTGCCCTATCAATCCTGTCACATCGAGCACTTCACCCATTTCTTGCGGATTAGCTTCCAGCGTAAACAAAGAATCCAGCTTATTTGCAAAAGCATCCTTGCCCCCCATCAGTTCGATCAAACCTTCTACATCTTGTTGCACATGCCATGTATACTGCCAGGAGTTACCTTCAGTAAAATCTCCCCCAACCTCACCTGCATGAAACAAACGCATAGCGCGAAACGGAGTCCTCCAATTCCCTTTCGAATCTTTTCCACGCATAAACTTCGTTTCGGGATCAAAAAGATTCTTATAATATCCGGAGCGTTTCATGAAGTATTCAAAATCCCACATTTCATCAAGACTTTTAGCCATTTGAGCTACACAATAATCATCATAAGCACTCTCCAGAGTTTTAGATACAGACTCAGCCGTCATTATATCAAAAGGATAATATCCATATTTATTATAAACTTCCCAATCGGAGTTACGATGACTGAGAGTAGACGATTCTTTTATCGCTTTATAAGCCTCCCTTTTATCAAAACCATCGAAACCTTTCAGGTAAGCATCCACAATAACCGGAATTGCATGATTGCCGATCATACAATAATTTTCCTTTCCCCATAATGTCCAGATAGGCAGATATCCATATGCTTTATGATGAGCAAGCATACTATTTACCATACCATTTACCCTTTCCGGAGTCAGAATCGTATATAGAGGATGAGCCGCGCGATAAGTATCCCAAAGAGACAAAGTAGAATAATACTCTCCGGAAGGAGAAGTGGAAACACTGTCATTCACCCCTCTATATCTACCATCTGTATCTGCAATATTATTAGGTTGGATATACAAGTGGTAAAGGGAAGTATAGAAATTTGTTTTCTGTTTATCAGTACCTTCTACACGCACTCGTTGGAGCAAAGTATTCCATCTCTGATAAGTTTCTCCTTTCATTTTATCAAAATTCCAATCCGGATTTTCTTTTTGCAAAGAAGCTTTTGCCCCGTTTACACTCACTGTTGATAATGCTATTTTAACCTGTAATGCCTCTCCCCGTTTCAGATCGAAACTCAGTACGAACCGTTTCGCCTTTTCTCCTTCCCGGACAGGAAGCATTTCTTTTACTTTATAAGATTTGTCAAACGCTATCACATAATAGAAATGACGCCGCACCCAACCATTAGTTTCATTATGACCAGTAATAGTACGTCCATCAGGCATTTGCATATCAGAAAACAATACTCTGTCACGAATCCCCTGTGGAGAAGTCACAAGGCCGCTTTGCAGGTCAATGAAAAGATTTGCTTCTTCATCGTTCTGATAAGTATATCTATAAAAGGCCGTGTGCTCCGTAGCGGTGACTTCGGCATTTATCCCGAAGTCCGGTAAAGTTACTGCATAATATCCCGGTCGGGCCGTTTGCCTTGACTTATCTATTCTAGCTTTATATTCACGATTTTCTATAATTCCACTAAAGGGCAACATCAGAATATCTCCCAGATCCGGGCAGCCTGTTCCGTTCAAATGATTCTGCGCAAATCCGAATATCTCGTCATCTTCATAATTGAATCCGGAACAATAACGCCACGAAGCATTCCCACTTTCCGGGCTCGCCTGTATCATTCCGAAGGGAGCGCACGCACCGGGAAAAGTATGCCCGTTATCGGCATTACCAATGAAAGGATTAACATACTGTGCACAATCTACCTCCGAAATATTCTCTTTACCGGATGAACAAGCGTAAAAACCACAAAGGAACAATAAACCAATAATAAAATTCTTCATGGACCTAGTTTTTTAGTTTATCTACTTAGAATTGAAAACATGATTTAATAAACATCATCCCAATGATCCGTACGGAAAGGAACCAACGGCTGTCCTTCAGTTGTCATTACATTCGCATCATGATAGTTTTTGAATGCATATCGGACAGCCACAGGGCGGGATACCTTTTCACTCATCACTTCCATTCTGTTCTGCCCCTGTATCAGTAAAGCCTTCGCCGGATAAAACTGACGGTCTTCACCCGCTATCTCAAATCCTCTCAGTTCACCTCCATAAAAATCAAGACTACCTACAGCGGCAGGACTATAATCGGGTACTCCCTTGAATGTAAGTACCGCCTTATTCCCTTCAAAAACGACTTTATCAATCATTGGAGCGTCCGGCAGCACACCATTGATCTGATAAGTTTTCCGTAGCGCCAGAGCTGCCAATCGC
>CAKUYM010000384.1 GCA_934716785.1 uncultured Bacteroides sp.
GCCGGTACATTGTATGAGAACGGGATTGCGACCGCTTTCTCCCAGCCGTTGGGTGCCACACAGTCCAAGGCAGGAGATGCCAGTGCATATATGAAAGGAACTACTTTGCCGAAGGGCTATGTTGATCCGAAGAATTCCAGTTATAGTGACAGTAGTACGGGACAAGTATCTGTGAATTGGGCGGATGCCACTGATTTTGATGAAAAGTTGGAGAAAATCATCACTCAGAAGTGGATTGCTTTGTTTCCGGACGGGCAGGAAGCATGGAGCGAGTTCAGAAGAACCGGATGTCCGAGAGTAATCCGCGTAGCCAGAAACAATAGTGGCGGACGTATCGACTCTAAGAAGCAGGTGGCAAGATTGCCTTATCCTACCAATTTGTCGAAAGATTATCCCGATTTGTATCGGGAAGCAGTAAATAATTCCGAATTGCTGGACGGTGCAGATAATGGCGGTACAAAACTGTGGTGGGATAAAAGAAGTGATAAACCTTATCAGAATTGAAATAGTGTATAATTTTAATAGTTGTATATTGATATGAAAAACAATCGGATAATAAACTTTCTGTGTTGCATATTTGTGGTGACTCAGATTATCGGATGTAGCGATTGGATAGAAGCCGAACCGACTATTTTGCCGGAAATGAAATATAAGGAATTGACACCGGAAGAGGAAGCTGCATTGATTGCCTACAAGAATTCGGATCATAAGGTGTTCTTTGCATGGATGAATTATAGTCCTGCAACTTCTTCCATGCAGACTCGCTTAAAAGGCATCCCTGATAGTCTTGACATTGTTTCATTCTTTACCGGATATGTGAATAATGAACAGAATCGGGAAGATGTGAAGTTTCTTCAGGAACACAGAGGTACCAAAGTGCTGCTGACAATGTGGCCTGAACATTATTTTGCTGTCGGCTCGGAAGGACAAGACGATTTGGACTCGATGATTGTATATGCCGAAAATTTGGTTGACTCCATTTATACATGGGGATTGGATGGATTTGATTTGGACTACGAGCCCAGTTTCGGAGGAGATAGTTATACTACGGAAATGATGCGTACTTTTATTAATGTGATGAGTAAGTATCTGGGTCCCCAGTGTGATGAACAATACAAGGTAAATGGCAAACATAAACTGTTGATTGTTGACGGGCAATGGAATGACCCTGAATATGCAGATCGTTTTGATTACTTTGTGGGTCAGGCATACAGTGCCACTTCAGATTATTCATTGAATAACAGATGTCAGGATGGATGGCAAGATTATGGAAAAGGATTCCCTGATGAAAAGAGAATATTCTGTGAGTGGGTGAGCAAAGTTGGCAATGCATTCGGACAAGGCGGGGTGAGCTATCGGTATAATGATGAGTACATTCCCAGTTTGTGGGGGATGGCGCATTATGCTGCTGAAAGCCCGAAAAATATAGCGGGTTGTGGTGCTTATGTACTGCAATTCGGATATGCTGAAGGAAACCATTTGAATCTGCCTGTACCTCCCAACAATTATTATTACGCACGTCAGGCAATTCAGATTATGAATCCTGCCGGTGGAACGGTAAAAGATGAGATCGGTGAAGAAGAAGGTGGTGAAGTTGAAGAATAACAATTATAAAGTTGTAAAGAAATGAAGAAAATATTCATAAAAAACATATGGGCTGCGGCTTGCCTTTCATGCTTTGTTCTTGTTGGAGCATCCTGCAATGAAAGCATTGATGTGGAAGCTGTGTATATCACTGCAGCGGAAAAGACTCCTGTAGCGACGTTTTCTGCAACGAATAATAACGATGAATTCGGAATAACAATTTCCAGTTCATTGATTGCGAATTCAAATATAGAAGGTGAATTGACGATTGATAACTCTTTGGTGGAACGGTATAACAGTGATCATGGAGAATCTTATAAGACTCTGCCGGAAGGTGCTTGTGTATTGTCAAACAGTTCTGTATTGGTGGAGAGTGGCAAGTATCGTTCCGAAGCGGTAAAATTGGTGGTGAAAGACATAGAGGCTATACACAAAGGCGTCAATTTCTTGTTGCCTGTAAAATTGGTTAGCAAAAACAAGGATTATCCAAGTCTGCCGGGAAGTGACGTGTTGTATATTATAGTTAACAGGAAACTGCTTGTAAATGTTCCCAAGCTGAACGGGCAGAATTATTTTAAGATAAACTTTAAGGATAATGATGTCAGCAGATTCCAGAATATGAGTGCATTTACTATCGAAACGCGGGTAAGCTTGTGGGAATTCCCTAAATATTATGGAGGCAATCTGATGAGCGTAATAGGATTCCCTGTGGGAGAGAATGCAGAGAAAGGAACATGGATATTCGTAGACGGAACTCCCGACCGTGTAGGAGGGGAAGGTGATGTACCTGTCTTTATGTTTGCAACGAAAGGATGGTCGGTGTATGCCGGTAAGTTAGGATATACACTCGAAAAGAATGCTTGGTATCACGTGGCCGGAGTTTTTGAGAATAACACCTTGTCTTTGTATATTGATGGAATTTTGTTTGTGCAGGCAGAATATGCAAATCCGATTTCCTTGTCGGATAAGTTCTATATCGGAGCTGCACCGGGAGTACAAAATGGATTCTATTTGAAAGGCTCTGTGAGCGAAGCTCGTTTTTGGACAAGAGCATTGTCTGCTTCCGAATTGAAGAATCCGCTTCACCGTTGTTTTGTTGAGGTAGATAGTGAAGGATTGGAAGGATACTGGAAATTGGATGACATGAGCGATGAGTGCAAGGATTATACCGGACATGGACATACCGCTGTAAAACAAGGAAGCGGTGACCTTGAATGGACCCAAGAAGTACCGTGTCCTTAGTCTTTTAGAACTGGCTGTTTACTCAGTCTTTAGATAATATGTTGCGACCCTACTGAAACACCGGGTGAGTGAATCACTCGGTATTCGTAGGGTCGCATTTTCTTTTCTTGTGAGATAAAGATAGGGTGGAAGTGCTTGCCATAAAACTGAAAACAGCTATCTTTGCATAGATCCAATCTATGATATTAAATAATTTGATAGATGACAATACAACAATTAGAATACATATTAGCCGTTGACCAGTTTCGGCACTTTGCCCGTGCAGCGGAATATTGCAGGGTGACACAGCCTACATTGAGCGCTATGATTCAAAAACTGGAAGATGAACTCGGTGTGAAGTTGTTCGACCGTAGCGTGCAGCCTGTTTGTCCGACAGCCATCGGGCAAAAAGTAATAGGACAGGCTCGTGTGATTTTGGCGCAAGCCACCCGGGTGAAAGAGATTATCAGTGAAGAAAAACAATCATTATCAGGCATTTTCCGTTTGGGGGTATTGCCCACTATCGCACCCTATCTGCTTCCACGCTTCTTCCCGCAACTAATGGAAAAATATCCCGAACTGGATATCCGTGTCGCGGAAATGAAAACCCAGGATATACAACAGGCGTTGCATGCCGGAGATTTGGATGCCGGCATCATAGCCAGCAAGCTGGAAGATACCTTCCTTACGGAAGAAACACTGTTCTATGAGCAGTTCTATGCTTATGTATCCAGAAAAGAAACGGTTTTCAAGCATGATGTCATCCGTACTTCCGATATCACCGGCGAACGTCTTTGGTTGTTGGATGAAGGGCATTGCTTTCGCGACCAACTCATCCGCTTCTGTCAGATGGAAGCGGTAAAAGTCAGTCAGATGGCTTATCGTTTGGGAAGTATGGAAACTTTTATGCGCATGGTGGAAAGCGGGAAGGGAATCACCTTTATTCCCGAACTGGCTGTGTCACAGTTGACGGAGGAACAACGGCAGTTAGTACGTCCGTTTGCCATTCCTCGGCCTACGCGCCAAATCGTGTTGGCAACGAATAAGGATTTTATCCGCCATAGTCTGCTGTATGTCTTGAAAGAAGAAATAAAAACAGCGGTTCCCAAAGAGATGCTTTCTTTGCAGCCTGTACAATGTTTGTTATAGCGTATGATCAAAATAATGCAGATATTTTTTGCTTTTTATTCTTAATTACTTAATTTTGGAAAATAAATTGGAAAACGAATTAGAGATAAACGTTGGAAAATAAACAAAGAGAACGAATCTTAGAGAATAAATAAGAGAATAATTAGAGAACAATTTTTTAGAACAATTATTGGAAAACAGAATTTAGAAAACAGAATTGCTATGAAAAAGTACATTGCAGAAATGATTGGAACGATGGTGCTTGTCCTTATGGGATGTGGTAGCGCTGTCTTTGCAGGTA
>CAKUYM010000385.1 GCA_934716785.1 uncultured Bacteroides sp.
CACTTATAGATTCAAGAAATAGCAGGGTTATAGTTTTTATAGAGACGGACACAATTCATGGCCACAAATAAATTTTATTTTTTTACCCAGCAATGAAAAGATAGTGAGCTTAATTCCGCCAACGGATAATAATTTGTATTTTTGCAATCAACCTGTTTTATCAGTTGTGTTTTAAGGCTCAATAGCATGTTTACAACCGCATAAATACGGAGGAATCATTTCTGTGTACAGATTGTGTACTGATATAAATGCGAATATACGAATTATGATAAAAGTTATAATGCTTGATGTGGATGGAACTTTAGTAAGTTTTGAAACTCATAAAGTGCCACAATCTTCGATAGAGGCTCTTCAAAAAGCCCATGACAACGGGATCAAGATAGTGATTGCTACGGGCAGAGCCGCAGGTGATCTTCATGAAATCAGCGCCGTGCCCTATGACGGGGTGGTTGCATTGAACGGTGCAGACTGCATCACACGTGATGGCAGTACAATAAAAAGGCTTGCAATCCCAAAAGAAGATTTCAAAAAGTCAATAGAAATAGCGAAAGAGTTTGATTTTCCCATCGCTCTTGAACTGGACGAGGGTGTATACGTTAATCGGATGACACCTACCGTCGAACAATTGGCCAAGATTGTCGAACATCCGATTCCTCCGGTTGCAGACATTGAAGAAATATTCGATAAAAAAGAATGCTGCCAACTTTGCTTCTATTTCGATTATGAAACAGAGCAAAAGGTGATGCCTCTCCTGCCCAATCTTCATGCCACACGCTGGCATTTTTCATTTGCTGATATCAATGTGGCGGGAGTCAGCAAGGCTTCCGGACTTTCGGCATTTGCCGAATATTACGGGATTGAAGTTTCCGAAATCATGGCATGCGGTGATGGCGGCAACGATATCTCCATGCTGAAAGCCGCCGGAGTGGGCGTGGCTATGGGTGGAGCTTCGGATGCCGTGAAATCTGCCGCAAATTTTGTGGCCGATACCGTAGAAAATGACGGGTTATACAAAGCACTGAAACATTTTAGAGTCGTTTAAGCAGAAAAAAGGAGGATGTGCCATACTCGCCCCAATTGAAAGAATCGAGTATTATGACACACTGCTAACCATATCTACGTGCAGATACTCCAGTTTCCATGCAGGGAAACGCAAGTATCCACGCTGGGAAACTGTAGTTCCCAGCGTGGGAACGGAAGTTTTGTGCTTAGCTACCGGAAGTTGTAATAGTTATTTGGCGTATACTTGATTCCGTCAACAAGTAAGATTATTGCCCTTCACCGGTTTCACCTACTCTCGAAATGCCGATGAACAAGGCGATAGCGGGTGAAGGCGAGGGGTGAAATCAGGTGAACCCTTCCATTATCGGTTTCACCTTGCTTTTTCAAAATATCCCCAGAGCCAAAACAAATATCATTATAGCTAATCCGAATATCATTATAGCTAATGGAAATATGCTTATGGCAAATCCACTGTTAGGTATTAATAGATGAACCGCCAACTATTAATAGCTTGGCTGTCAAATGTTAACACCTTGAGTCTCATCTGTTAATACTTGAGTTGCTATGTCTATATATTCAGTGTATTGAAACTATATCCCTATCACATTGAATTTATATATCCAACTATCGATTTGAACAAATTTCATAGGTGAAAGCGAAAATGAAAGGGTTCACCTGATTTCACCCCTTGCCTTCACCCGTAACATTCTTATTCACAAGCTGTAAGCTATAAGGTGAAACCGGTGAACCCTATAAATTGAAAGTTCATGTGATTAATGCAAATCAACCTTGTACAGATGGATATACAGTGTCGTACCTCTCTCTAAAAAATAGGCAAACCCATGAATGGTAGTTCTGTTAGCCATTTTAAATGAGTTTTCGACATACTGTTTTTTTGTCTTTATTTGGGCTATTTAAATAGTTGTATGCACTAAATTTGCAAATGAAAATAAGGGAGAAAGGATTACAGTATCTGCAAAGTATTATTTTTGTCAAATACTAAACAATGCTCCACATTTCAGACAAACAGCAGGTCTAATTTTACCTCCTGCAAGATACCCGTCCATATTCACACCAATTATCCATCCACTATTTAATTGACGCTCAATTCCGACTTGAACAATTGTTGCAAAACCGTTTAATGATCGTGAAGTGCTGTTTTCAGAGGCTTTCCGTTCTTCCCCAAAACCGTAACCGACAAGTACATCAGCATATATCCATTTATCCCCACCATTGTAGAGATATACTCCCGGACCAGCACCTATTATGTATTCGCGTAGTGTGTGCTTGAGCTTTGTTATCTCGCCAGCATACAGACCATCATAACTACCGTTATTAATACCGCAATGCAACAAAGCCGCAGCGAAATATCTCTCATCAAAAGCATAACGGGCACCCATATTTAAACTGATGCCTGATTTATTGCTCATATTCGGAAATGATTCATAGCCACCTTGCAGTTCTATGTGGGTATAACCTACTTGGGCGAAGCTGTCAGTAACAGCAGAAAAAAATAACAGGAAAAGCAGAAGTAACTTTAGTCTCATTTCTTGTTAGGATTGTACAAATCTGCAATTTTCTGCAAATCATCGGGTTCTATCTCTTTGTTTTCAAGTTTTGCACACAGGCTTGGATCATCTCCAAGATACGTTATTAGTTGGTTGCGCCAATATTTATTTCCACTACCTTTATAACCAATAATATATCCATTTTCTTCTCCTACTTTACGAGCTATAAAAATAATATCCCCATTCTGCACACTGGTAATCATAAGCGAACCGTCTCTGGGAATGCTATATTTATAGCTGCAACAGTAAAATTCAACATGGTCGCCTTGTGCTTCCACAGCCATCCATTGCGGCTTTATCGTTTTTTCTTTTTTTGTAGAGAACATTTTGCTTGTCTTATATGGATGGCACACGAGATAGTGGCATTTATCAGTATGTGTTTTCTTCCATACCCCAAGTACTGCAATATCAGTATTCTTTATTTTAAGTTTTTCCCCATTTTCCGTTTTGATTCGAACATTTTGCGTGTTGCATTTCGGCATTTTGACACGCCCTACATATTCAGTGCCATCATTCATTACGATACGCCCTTCTTCATGGTCAGTAGCATCTTTTATTACACTATAAATTTGACAACTACTTAACAAAGGGATTGCTATGCAGAGCAATCCGAAAATCTTTATTTTTTTCATAATATTTTATTAGGTTCTCCAGTTCCCTAAAACCTCTATCAAAATAAACACGAAGCGTGGAACTGCAATGCCATGGCTAAACTTGGAGGTCGCATGCCATCCCTGTACACCTTTGAAATGTCCTACGTTTCCAAGTATAAGATAAACATAACGCTTCTTTATTTCCAATAAGTTCCGGAAAGGGATGTCCCCATCCAATCCGGATACAAAATTCGGAAAAATAATCAAAAGTTCTATGGAATAACGCCATATTTTTTACTTCACACATTGTCAATATAGCGCATCCATTACGGCAAAGAGGAGGTTTCTTTTTTATATCTAAGCCGGGGGCGCCTACAACTGCATATGTAGAATAGGATATTCCTTGCCTTCTCCATCCAAATCCGACCTTTGGGATACGTTAAATCCTACATGCTTATAAAAGCCGACAGCCTGAGCATTTTGCTCATTCACATCAACCTTTGTTACCTGCAAATTACTGATGGCATAGGTAATCAATTTCTTTCCGATCCCCATACCTCGATAATTGTTGTCTACAAATAACATTTCAAGATTTCCTTCTGCAATCCCCATGAATCCAACCAGCACCCCTTCCTGTTCAAATCCGAAAAGAGTGACATACTGAAAATATACCGGAAGCCGTTCCTTATAGTACAGAAAATCCTCCTTTTTAAGAAAATCATGCGTATTCAATACTGCGCTTTCCCAGATTTCCATCAAACGAGGATAATCCGCAACTTCAATTTTTCTAATCATAATTGTTTTTATTATTACTGCCTACCGGCATCTTTTAGCTTATTCAAATGACAAATCATCAAATCTCCATCATCATCCCTAAGATGCATTCCGCCTCCCAGACACCTAAGAAATGAAGGACAACTTTTGCAAACACCTTTCAGTTTCCACGTTGGATTGCGGTACATCTCAAAACGGTTCTCCCAAACGTTCCAAAAATCATCTGTATAAATATTACCTTGATCAAACTTACTGCGGACACTCAAAC
>CAKUYM010000386.1 GCA_934716785.1 uncultured Bacteroides sp.
CATTTGGATCGAAAATCCGAGTGCTGAGGACATTAACCCCATCATCGCAAAGATCAAGGAATTCGATAAAATCATCAACGAAGTAAAGTTGGGAGCTATGGTATGAATCCTATTGAAAAAGACCTTCGCTCCTACTATGGAGTTGATTTGCAGAATGGTGTGCTCGAACATTACGGCACCAAAAAGCATTCTGGCCGGTATCCGTGGGGTTCTGGTAAAACGCCATATCAACATTCCGGTGATTTTCTTTCTCGGATTGATTCACTTACTGCAAAAGGCCTCTCTGAAAAAGATATTGTGCAGGCAATAAATGATAGCATGCCGAAGGAGTATCATCTGTCCTTGACTGAATATCGTGATTGGAAGAGCGAAGCAGTCAACGATCGAAAGCGACTAGAGTATGAGCAAATCCGGTCTTTAAAAGAAGATGGCCTAGGATGGAAAGCAATCGGGCAGAAGTTGGGAATGTCTGAATCTACAGTCCGAGGGAAATATCAAAAGGGAACCGGAAGTAAAGATCATGTTCAGCAAATCGCTGATGTGCTAAAAGCAGAGGTGGATAAAAAGGGCATGATCGATGTATCGGAAGGCACCAATTTGGTGCTTGGCGTTTCTGATACTGAGATGCGGAAGGCAGTCCTTAGACTCGAAGCTCAATACGGATATAATCGTTATGGAGTAGGAATAAAGCAACCTACAAATATTCGTCAACAAACGAATATTATGGTTTTGGCCAAGCCTGAGTTTGACCAGAAATATGCTTACCAGCATCAGGAACAAATCGATTCACTCGGTGATTACCATTCCGATGACGGCGGTGATACCTTCCAGAAGCTCCAGCGACCTTCTAGTCTTGATTCCAGCCGTGTGGCGATTCGGTATGGCGATGAAGGTGGTCTGGCAAAGGATGGCGTCATGGAGATTCGCCGTGGCGTCCCGGATCTTGATCTTGGCAAAAGCCATTATGCGCAGGTGCGCATTCTTGTTGATGGCGACCACTATCTGAAAGGCATGGCTGTTTATTCCGACGATCTTCCGGACGGCATTGATGTTATGTTCAACACCAATAAACCTTCCGGAACCCCCAAGATGAAAGTTCTGAAAGAAGCAAAAGCTGATCCGGACAATCCTTTTGGTGCAGCCATTAAGGCGAATGGACAGAGTATGTACACAGGCGCTGATGGCAAGGAACATCTCTCTCCCATCAATAAGTTGAAGGAGGAAGGCGATTGGGATACGATGTCCACAAATGTCTCTTCCCAGTTCCTTTCCAAACAGCCTAAGAAACTGATTGAAAATCAGCTTAAATTGACTGTTGCGGATTATAAAGAACAGTATGATGAAATCATGCACTACAATAATCCGACAGTAAAGAAAAAGCTGCTCATCGACTTTGCCGATACATGCGAGGGCACATCGATGACCCTCAAGGCATCTGCTTTTCCGGGACAGTCCACGAAGGTCATTCTGCCTATCAACCAGATCAAAGAAACAGAAGCATACTGCCCGACGTATGAAAACGGTACGAAGCTTACACTGATACGCTTTCCGCATGCCGGCACTTTTGAGATTCCGATTGTCACAGTCAACAATAAGAATGTTCACGGCAAGCGGAATCTTGGAGCAATTCAGGATGCAATCGGTATCAATGCAAAGGTAGCGGAACGTCTTTCGGGCGCCGACTTTGATGGCGATACCGTCATGGCGATTCCTATCACGGATAAAGTTAACGTCAAAACCACTCGTGCACTGGATGACTTGAAGGGTTTCGATCCGAAGACCGAATACGCTGTTCCGGAGGGAAACCCCAACAATGTTCGTCTTATGAAAAAAGAAGAGAAGCAGCGTGAGATGGGAGTGATTTCTAATCTTATCACTGATATGACTCTTCGAGGTGCGGACGAAAAAGAACTGGCTCGTGCGGTCAAGCATTCGATGGTCGTCATCGATGCGGAGAAGCACAAACTGGATTACAAGAGGAGCGAACGAGAGAACGGCATTCCCGAACTCAAACAGAAGTGGCAGATACGAGTTGATGCGGAAGGAAATACTAAATACGGCGGTGCATCTACGCTCTTGTCTCGTCGGAAACAGACTATTCGAGTGCCTGAACGTCGAGGCAGTGTTCATACCGATAAAGAAACGGGCGATCTCATTTATAAAGAGAGTGGGCGTACCTTTATCGACCCCAAGACGGGAAAGGTGCGTAAGGCAGAAGACACCGTCAGTCTTATTTCTGAGACCAAGGATGCACGCACGCTGTCTTCCGGTACCTTTCAGGAAAATCTGTATGCCGACTTTTCGAACCAGCTTAAAGCGATGGCAAAGCAGGCTCGAAAAGAAGCTGAGAATATGCCCGGTCTGAAGTATAGTCCTGCTGCCGCTAAGCAGTATGCCGCTGAAGTTAAATCACTGAATGATAAGTATAATACGATGCTTTTGAACAAGCCGAAGGAACGTAAGGCAATGCTTATTGCTAATGCAAGTATTAAGGCAAAGATTCAGGAGCAAGGTCTTAATCCTGCTATTGATAAGAAAGAAATCAGAAAAATCTCTTCTGTCGAGATGCAGCGCGCACGCGATTCTGTTGGTGCAAGCGGTCGCAAATCTAAAGTCGTTTTTACAGATAAAGAATGGGAAGCGATTCAAGCAGGCGCGATTTCCGACAGCAAACTCATGAAGATTCTTAATTCTTCTGATTCTGACGAAATCGTGAAGCGCGCGATGCCGAGAGCGACGACTGTTATGAGTTCTGCAAAAATGTCGAAAGCCAAAGCAATGCTTCGCAGCGGTTATACGTATGAGGAGATTGCAAAAGCTTGCGGTGTGCCGGAATCAACGGTTTATAGTGCATTAAACAAGTGATTTCACATGAAAGGAGCACGGATATATGGTTCGCTGCTTTCTTACCACCTTTGATAACCCGTATTCACCTTACGAGAAGTTCGAAGAGTGGTATCGATACGATACGGATCATGGCTATAATTCATCCGGTCTGCTTATGAGGCTTGCCGAGACGTCTTCTCAGTTCACAGACAACGAAAACGCCTATGAAATCGAGAAAGCTATCGACAGAATTGTGGCTGCTGATCCGCAAAACATTTATAAGAAGCTCAAGATCGAGGTCAAAGACGAAGACCCACTGGATAAAAGCGCATAAGCCATAGGGGAGGGGTCTCAAAAATGACACCCCCTCTCAAACCGCGCCGGTCTTTGATATTTCCCCGGGGGTAAAATTGATATTTGGGCTTTGGGGTGTAGACCAGGGCCTGTTTTAGTTTTACCCCCTGCGTGTTCCCTATCTGTTGTAGAGATACGATGGATCGGGAGTTTTTGTAAGGGCTCATGAGATAGTGTTGGAACCTTGCTCTCTGACTTTCATGATTCACCTCCTGGAATCTCCAATCCATAATTGATCTCTCCTTTCAATGACGGGCTTTTTGCACAGACATAATCCCCCAAAACAGCTCTCATGAACCCTTACAAAAACTGGCAGAACACAAAAGTGGTCAAAATGTGGCGAAAAGTACCGCCAAAGCTTTGAAAACTCGAGCGAAAGGAATGACAACTGTATGAAAACCCGAAAAGCTTCTTCTGGTGAGGATGTCGGGTTGCGTCCGGCATTGTCTCCTGAAGCAAGAGAAAACCAAATGATATCTCTGGCCGTGGATCTTGTGGAAAAACGGCTGCGGGAAGGAACAGCATCCAGTGCGGAAACAACATATTATCTGCGGCTGTCCGGCAGCAAGGCACGGCTGGAAAAAGAGAAACTGGAAGAAGAAAACAAACTGCTGCGCGCAAAGACCGAGATGCTGCAGGCGCAGAAGAACACCGAGGAACTGTACGGTGAAGCCATCAAGATGATGCGGGTATACCAAGGCATTGATGATGGAGAGGACGAGCAGGATGGATATTAAGCGATATTCCGAGTTGATACGACTGGCAAGCTTTGAAGACCGCTTTCATTATGTGAAGCTGCATGGGACGGTGGGAATGGACACATTCGGCTTTGACCGATACCTGAACCAGGATTTTTACCAGTCGAGAGAATGGCGGCAGTTCCGGGACAAGATCATTGTGCGGGACATGGGCTGCGATCTGGCACACCCGGAGCACGAGATCGCAGACTGGGTGATACGAAACGGAAAGCCCATCCGACCGCGTATTATTATCCACCATCTGAACC
>CAKUYM010000387.1 GCA_934716785.1 uncultured Bacteroides sp.
TCTGGTCGCAGTCCAATTCAAGGTTCATCAATTGTGTGCCACCAAACTTTTCTTGCAGTTTGGCATCCAAGTAGCCTTTATAACCGCCTGTAAAGTAATTCATGCGTCCACCGCCAAATACGGAAAGCCAGTCATTAATCTTGTAAGACAGACCCAACTGTACGGAATAGATGTACTGTTTGCCATCCATTGCGCTGTTGATATCCAGCATATTGGGAGATACCGGCTGACCTTTGCCTGCCGTTTCCTTAAAAATGCCCGCCATCGCCAATGATTCGAACATAGGCAAACCGTCATCAAACGAAGCCTTTCCACCTCCACCGGTCACTGCAAAAAATCCGGAAATGGTCCAGTCACCTTTCTTATATGCGGCAAACAAACTGGGAATGACAGGTGCGGCAGCTTTTCCTTCATAATACTTGGCAAAAGGCTCAGCGGAAGGAGTCGCGCCATCCATGGTATATCTCATAAAGTTGGCATCAATATTTCTCGTCTGAAAAGCACTCTGGATACTCAGTCCTGCATGAAAACCGTCGTTCGGCAAGAAAGCCAGACCGGCAGGATTGGAATAAGCACCATCTATTTCGATAGTAGCGCCACGAGATAACATACGAAGAAAAGCTGCGTGTTGATTAGTATTTGTCAGAAGACCTCCGGCAAAAGTTGGAATTGAAACGATTAACATCGCAAGTCCAAGCAAGAATTTTTTTCTCATCTAAATCTTTTTTTAATTAATTCGGGCGCAAAGATACAACATTATTGCACATAAGATGTATATTTGTGCACTTATTTTCAATTAGCGGATTATTTTAATTGAAAATACTAACTGTTTCTAATGAAACGATACATATTCGATTAAACAAAACGATCTGTTTTTACGTTATTATATATATAAACTTATAGAACAATATTATGGACTATACAATTGCATTTTTCGGCACAAAGCCTTATGACGAGTCTTCCTTCAATGACAAGAACAAAGGCTTCGGATTTGAGATCCGCTATTACAAAGGACATCTGAACAAGAATAACGTACTGCTGACGCAAGGCGTGGATGCCGTATGTATCTTCGTCAATGATGTTGCCGATGCGGAAGTAATCCGCATTATGGCTGCCAACGGAGTGAAACTACTGGCGCTGCGATGTGCCGGATTCAATAATGTGGACTTAAATGCGGCTGCTGCCGCAGGAATCACCGTAGTACGCGTTCCCGCCTACTCGCCGTATGCGGTTGCCGAATACACCGTGGCCCTGATGCTATCGCTGAACCGTAAAATCCCCCGTGCTTCTTGGCGCACCAGAGACGGGAATTTCTCTCTTCACGGCTTGATGGGATTTGACATGCACGGAAAGACGGCAGGTATCATCGGCACAGGAAAAATCGCAAAAATCTTGATCCATATACTAAAAGGATTCGGCATGAATGTGTTGGCGTATGACCTCTATCCGGATTATAACTTCGCACGGGAAGAGCGGATAGTCTATACTTCGCTCGACGAGCTATATCACAACTCAGATATCATCTCCCTGCACTGCCCGCTCACCGAAGAGACGAAATACATTATCAACGATTATTCTATCAGCAAGATGAAGGACGGAGTGATGATTATCAATACCGGTCGCGGACAATTAATCCATACCAATGCCCTGATTGAAGGTTTGAAAAACAAGAAAATCGGTTCCGCCGGTCTGGATGTATACGAGGAAGAGAGCGAATACTTCTACGAAGACAAGTCCGACCGCATCATCGACGATGATGTGCTTGCACGCCTGCTTTCGTTCAATAATGTCATTGTCACCTCCCACCAAGCCTTCTTCACACGCGAGGCAATGGAGAATATCGCTCTGACGACTTTACAAAATATCAAGGATTTTATCAATCACAAGCCATTGGTCAATGAAGTGAAGAAATAATTATTCAGCCTCTTATGCCATCCTACATGCGAGCATAAGCGCTGCAAAAGTGCTTTGTGGAGAAAATGCTTTGCTAAAAAACGCTTTATAGAAAGTGCTTTCCTAAAAAATAAGAAATCAGCCGCCTTATTCCTTGTTTCGTCTATTTTTTTCTATATTTGTGCCATGCATTTCAGGAAACACCCTGAAGGCGAAAATTTTGGAATTACCAAATAAACACATTTATAATTATGAATAAATTTACGATTCTGTTTCTTACATTGCTCCTCGCATTGCCAATGGCAATGGAGGCAGGCTCTGCCAAAGAGCCCAAAGATGACACCAGATACCTTGCGGGGGCTGTGCCCGAGGTGGACGGTAAAGTAGTATTCTCCAAGGAGTTTCAGATTCCCGGAATGATTCAGGCACAAATCTTTGCCACAGCGACCCAGTGGATGGACGAACGTTTGAAAGAAAACAAGAATATCGACAGCCGTGTCGTTTTTTCCGATGAAGCGAAAGGTACAATCGCAGGTGTCGGAGAAGAGTGGATTGTATTCGCTTCCAGCGCCCTGTCATTAGACCGCACATTAATCAATTACCAAGTTACAGTAACCTGCAAACCGGGTAGCTGTCTCGTAGAACTGGAAAAGATACGTTTCACCTACCGCGACACAGAGAAATACAAAGCAGAAGAATGGATCACCGACAAATATGCGCTCAACAAGACAAAGACCAAGCTGATACGCGGCCTTGCCAAATGGCGCAGAAAGACGGTGGATTTCGCAGATGACATGTTCATGGATGTAGCCGTGGCTTTCGGAGCGCCGGATACCCGTCCGAGAACTGAAAAGAAGAAAAAGGAAGAGGAACGGAAGACTCCGTCAATCGTTGCGGCAGCCGGTCCGGTTGTTATCGGTGGTACAGCCACTCCCGTTGCCGGCAAGGCTTCAACAGAGATGCCGGGCTATACGGAAATCAATCTGAAGCAGATTCCAGGCGAAGCATATGCATTGATGGGAAGCGGGAAATTAGTTATCAGCATCGGAAAAGATGAATTCAATATGACGAATATGACTGCCAATGACGGCGGCGCATTAGGTTATCAGTCGGGCAAGGCTGTCGCTTATTGCACACTTTCACCAGACCAGTCATATGATGCCATTGAAAAAGCGGATAGCTACACGCTGAAGCTTTATGTTCCGAACCAGACAGTTCCTTCGGTTATCATCGAGTGTAAGAAGCTGTCTTCGCAAGCCACTCCGCAGGCCGGACAGCCCCGCACATATGTCGGAGAGATTACGAAACTCTTGATGAAGCAATAAGGAAGTAACCGCGAAGGCGTTAAACGGACTTCATCCCAATCATAAAAAATCCCCCTGTCACACTTGATGCGACAGGGGGATTTTTCATATAGGCTTATCTGATTTAAACAGATATATATTTAATGAACTCATATTTAAACGAATACATAGCAGACTCCTAAAACACCTGCCAATACATAAATGCATCCGGGCAGAAACAATCTGCACAACAGCCTTGTAAAAGGCATATTAGGAAATGCGAATATACTATCCGAATGTTCTTGACCATACAAGACTATTACCTTATCCCCTATGTGGGGTGTCTTTTGAGTATACAGTTTATGAATACAGCTGTCCGTCTCCACTACTATATCATAGCCTGCCGACTGACGGGTCATTTCTTCCTCTTCATCCCTCCTATACGCCACCATGGGATAATTTACCTGAACCGTATCATCACCATTCGTTTTGGTTCTGACGTCCAAATCCACTATTCTTCCCGCAATCTTCTTTTTGTAACTCTCCATTATTTGTTCATACAGCATCCAAATCAGTCTTGCTTTCAGCAAAAAGATTATACCCCTGCCAAATAATACAATAGCCACTACACAAATTAGGATTTTTATTATTATCATGATGTTTGTTTTTTATGCCGATTCGCTCTTTTCTTCCGGATATCAGCTTTCATCTTCGCGGCTCCCGAACCATGTTGCCCGCGAATATAGGTTGCTTTCTTCGCCTTGGTTTTCACTTTTTCCTCTTCCTTGGGTTTGTCTTTCTTGCCTTTAAAAACAATTCCTCCCATTATTGCATCTTCAATACTCATACTGTATACATTATTAATATTCACATTTTCAACGGCAAAGATAATCCTTTTCTACGGATTTATTTATCTTTGCAGCCATTAAAACGATAATAATAACATAACCACTGATGGCAACAACAACTCTTTCTGCAGAAAAGGATC
>CAKUYM010000388.1 GCA_934716785.1 uncultured Bacteroides sp.
GGCTAATGATTATTGTAGCTCTTTTTATGTTAATCTCGTTAATTTTTGCACAATGATAGGTGGAATATAATGTTAAATAAGAATTGGAAGTGATTTTTACTTCCAATTCTAATAATCATTTGTTATGAAAGTATATATATCAATAATTCTTTTACTTACTTTGTTATGTTGTTCTTGCAATCAACATAATAAGGTTCATCCGTATGGCGAATTTACAAATTTAGTAAATTTGGATGAAGAACACGTAGTGTCAATATATGATTTGTTTTCGGAAGTAGAAATAATCCCGATGGAAACTAATGAAGAGTCAGTTATGGGATATCCTATAACAAAAATGTTGATAGATAATGGGCAGTTTTATTTCTCAACTCATAAAGGGAATGCTATATGGCAATTTGATTCGAGTGGACATTTTATCAGAAAAATAAATCATTATGGTGCAGGTCCTCATGAGTACTCTGAACTTTCAGATTTTAGATTTAATCGTTTCACTGGTGATCTTGAAATGTTATGTACTTGGGGATATCTTAATGTATATGAGCATTCGGGAAATATTTTCAAAAAACGGATATCATTTGATAAGGAACATATAAGTGTATTGCATAATTTCATTGAGTTGTCACAAAACAAATACCTTTTGTTTTCCGCATCTAAAAGAGGTAATAAAATGATTTGGTATGATGTTTCAAACAATGATATAATATCGGAAGATTACAATTTGCCAGAGTTTCTATTTTTCAATACGCCTTATCATCACACTTATACTCCTTTTTATGTATTCAATGACACAGTTCATTTTGTTCAAGCTGGTAATGGTGAAGTATTTGTGGCAGATACTATTGGAGGATTGAGAACAAAATATAATTTTGACTTTGGTAAATATAACTTTGATATATCTAAATTAGAGGAAGAGTCTGTGGAGTTCTATGTGCGGCACAGCCATTCGATTGGGACAAAATATGCAAATCGCTTTCTTGCTTATGGGGAGAATTCCAACTATTATATAAGTCGATTTAGCTTTCAAAAAGGTATACAGCATTTGTTGATGGACAAAAAGAATAATAATATCATAACATTTGGAAGAACAAAGGAAAAATGTTTGCTCATGCCGGTCTATATGGATGAAAATTTTTTGTATTATTTTGCAAGTCCCCAAGAATTGCAAGTTGCTATTAATCCTAAAATTTTGTCAGATGAAGATGTAGTGAGATTTAATTCTGTAAGCCCTGATGATAATCTGGTGGTGATAAAGTGTAAATTCAAATAAAAATTGTATGAATAGGTTTATTATGATGGTCATAGCTGCAACAACTGTTATATTAATAGGCGTTATTGTCTTTTATATTCAGATGCAGATGGCAAAAGAACAAATGAAGAACTGCACTGGTGATTCTGAAAAGTGGATGGAAAGAATGTATGTAGAAAATAACATATATGAATCTGTCCGAAATAATGATTGTGTATTTGTTATCCCCACTGTTTCTAAGGAGACAACATTGTTGGTTTGCTATTATTCATCCTTATCTTGTGGCACCTGTGTTAACTCTGCCACGAGTAAGATTGATGAATATTTTCTTGACTCAGAACAAAATCCTCAAATAGTATTCATTGCTTCAGATTTTAATGAGAGAACAAATGTTAAAAGACAGAATACTATAAGACTAAGCAGTCGAAATATAGAAATGCCCATAAATGAGTCGGCAGTTGTATGCTATTTCATTTTACAGAATAATATAGTGAGTCACTTCTTCATTCCAGAGAAAGAATTTGATAATTATACAAATGTCTATTTAACGGAAGTGAGAAAGAAATTCTTTAGTGAAGAGAATTGAGCTAAGTTTTGGGGGAATCCTATTATATGCTAAAAGCTAACAATTTTCTATTTAAAGACTGCTACAGGAGGAGCATTGAAGATGGGTATAGATTTTAATAGATTTGTGAAGATGATAAAACTGCAATTTTCTCATAAAAGAACAAATGTTTCTATTACATTGGTTTCAATAGGAGTAATCGGACTGTTGAGTACTGCCTGCGCCTATTCTTCTTATATCCCTGCAGGGGACGCTTCTTATCAATGGCTGTGGTGCGGATGGACTTCTATAATATTTGCTGTATGTATATTATTAGCAGTAGGAATATCGGCAAAGAGCGGAGTGCATTTTTTCTATCATTCGGTGATTTGGGGACTCATTTTTATGGGTGGCATTGAAGCTGTCTGGGGATTGCGTCAGATTTATGGTTTCGCTACCTCTAACCATTCATTATATGCAGTGACAGGCTCTTTCTATAATCCAGGACCCTATTCCGGTTATTTGGCATTAGTGTTTCCGATATGTTTGCATGAATGGTTACGATTAGGTGCAATAAAGCAACGCACTTGGAAGGAATCAATAGGGTATTATTGTGCTTCCGGAGTTTTGTTATTGCTCGTATGTATTCTTCCGGCAGGAATGAGGCGTTCGGCGTGGCTGGCAGCAGTCTTTTCGGGAGTATTTGTATGTGGCACATACTATTGGAATTGGTTGAAGAAGGTCTGGGGAAGACATCGTCAGAAAGTGCAACTCGCTTTGTTTTTACTTTTTATTATCTTGATGGTGGGAGGCATCGGAATTTATCACCTGAAAGCAGATTCAGCCAAAGGGCGACTGTTTATGTGGAAGATAAGCAGTTTGGCTATAAGCAAGAAACCTATTTCAGCATATGGATTGGGTAACTTTGTTTATGCTTACGGACAAGAGCAGGAAGCATATTTTGCAGAAGGCGACTATGACGAAGATGAGGAACGTGTGGCAGGCAGTCCGGAATATGCTTTTAATGAGTATCTACGGATAGCTGTAGAGGGTGGAATCCCTGTTTTAGTACTTGTGTTGGTAGTTTTGGGAGGCTGTTTGTATCAAGGATATAGGAAGAAGCGCATTGGCATCTGCGGAGGGTTAATATCGTTGCTTGTATTTTCTTTTTTTTCTTATCCAATGGCATATCCTTGTTTTGTCATTACATTAATTCTTCTTTTGGTAGCCTGCTTCTTGGATTATTCATACAAGTTACTGCTTCTATTTGTATTTGTGGTTGGCGTTGCAGGTGTATATTTGGTACGGAATAATGCATATGATGCTTGTCGGGAATGGACACACTGTAGGATGTTATATAATAATGGTGCATATAGCAGGGCAGAAGAAGGATATGGACGATTATACTTGCTTCTGAAGGCTCGTCCCCGTTTCCTTTTCGAGTATGGACGTTGTTTGCATAAGTTGAAAGAGTATGATTCCTCTAATCGGATACTGCAAAAAGCGGAACGACTCAGTTGCGATCCTATGATTCTAAATATCATCGGCAAGAATTATCAGGCGTTAGAAGCATATGAAAAAGCAGAAGAGTACTTGATACGTTCTACGCATCGACTTCCAGGACGGATTTATCCATACTATTTGTTGGCGAAACTTTATGCGGAACCGGGATACTATCAGCCTGATAGGTTAAGGGATGCAGTTGAAATAGTGCTGACGAAAGAACCGAAAGTACAGTCGACGGCAATAAGGGAAATGAGGGAGGAAGTGAGGAAGTTGAGGTGATTATTCATGAAAGGAAAAGAATTCTTCATGCATCAGGCAATCATTATCGCCAATAGCCTTTCAATTCTATCTAAGTGAGTCAGGTTTGTACCTTACGATGCAGTAAAATCATAAGTGATATAAACTTTATTCGGGCGAGATTCATACTTTTCACCGAAAAAAGCATTCAACTTGTCAAATAATTCACTATTTTTGTAGTGTGACTTAGGTGTCATGTACTTAAAAAAATAACATAAAATAGAGAAGTTCATGAAGAAACAACTAATAGTATTTTTGCTTTCCGCCTTGATATTGAGCGGATGTGCATCGGGACGTATGGGAAATCCGGGAGCTATCATGGCAGGTGCTTCTATCGGTGGCAGTTTGGGAAGTTCGATAGGTGGACTTATCGGGGATAATAATCGCGGATGGCGCGGAGGCTATCGTGGCTCTGCCATCGGAAATATTGTGGGAACCATTGCCGGTGCGGCAATCGGAAACGCATTGACAGCACCGAGACAGGAATCGGTAGAAGATGATGCCTATGTTCCGGAAGTTCGTGAAGTTCGTACTCAGAAATATCAAAGGCAGCAGACGCAG
>CAKUYM010000389.1 GCA_934716785.1 uncultured Bacteroides sp.
CAGTAAAGTAGGAAATACTTACGGAGTATGGAGCTATCATTGGGGAGCACAACGGAAGTACAAAACTCCGGACGGAAACTTTCCCAGGATTTCTATTGCAGCATTTAATAAGGGATATGCTTCCATGGACTATTACAGGTATTTGGAATTCAATGATGATTATGGAATTATCCCTGTACAAAACGGCAAGAATCTAACATTGAATAGCCCTGTTACATCTGCCGTACCCGGAGCAAAAGGGGTAAAAGCAGCCTGTATCACCGATGGAGCAAGCTTAGACTCTTCTGCCTACTTCCAGAAAAGTCCAAATGCTACTGTAGGCGCACCCTATATGTTTACCATAGATATGCAGAAAAAAGCCAGAATTTCAGAAATAAATCTGTCTACAAGATTGGTAAACGGTTCAGAAGCCGCCTACAAGTACACAATCGAAGGAAGCCAAGATGGTAAAAGCTACAAAATGCTTGTAGACGGTCGTCAGAATTGGCAAGTAGGTTTCCTTATCCTGAATATAGAAGATCCCTCAGCATACAGATATTTGCGTTTGCGCGTTTACGGTATTGTCAATGTACATAAAGGCAATTCTGCAACATGGGCTGATGGTATTTATGAATTTACAGCTTTTGGCACTCCACAATAAAACGTTCCATCATAAACAAACATAAAATCAGTAAAAAAGAGAGCGCTTCAAACGCTCTCTTTTCATTTTTTCTTCATATTATTCGCCTAAATCAAAGAAAGTACCTATCTTTACCACAAGTATTTTTATTATTCACCATTAAATGTAAAGATTATGGCAAGTAGAAGAGAACTCAAAAAGAATGTAAACTATATCGCAGGAGAATTATTCACTGAGTGTTTAGTCAACAGTATGTTTGTCCCCGGAACTGACAAGGCTAAGGCTGATGAACTGATGTCGGAAGTATTGAAGATGCAAGATGAATTTGTGTCACGCATCAGCCATACGGAACCGGGGAATGTGAAAGGTTTTTATAAGAAATTCCGTGCTGACTTTAATGCGAAAGTAAATGAGATTATTGAAGCAATCGGAAAATTGAACTAAAAACAGAATGAAGAAAGCAATTTACAGCTTTATCTATTACCGCCTGTTAGGGTGGAAGACAAACGTTACGGTACCCAATTATGATAAATGCGTGATATGTGCTGCTCCACACACCACGAACTTGGACTTGTTTATCGGAAAACTGTTTTATGGTTCATTAGGCCGCAAGACAAGTTTCATGATGAAAAAGGAATGGTTTTTCTTTCCGCTCGGACTGCTCTTTAAAGCTGTCGGTGGAATTCCCGTAGATCGCAGCAGGAAAACTTCGTTAGTAGACCAGATGGTGCAACATTTTGCCGAATGCAAGAAGTTCCATTTGGCCATTACCCCCGAAGGTACTCGTAAAGCGAATCCTAACTGGAAGAAAGGATTTTATTATATCGCCTTGAAAGCGCAAGTTCCTATCGTACTGATTGGCATTGATTACAGTAAGAAGACAATTTCGGCAACAAAAGCTGTAATGCCAACGGGAGATATCAACAAGGATATGAAGGAAATCAAACTTTACTTCAAAGACTTTAAGGGCAAACATCCTGAAAATTTTGACCTTGGCGAACTCTAAACAACTAAACCACGTGGATTCGATTCATATCTCCATAGTACAAACCGATATCGTTTGGGAAAATAAACAAGAAAACCTCCGTTTGCTCCACGAAAAGCTACAAGGCCTTCATGGAACAACGGAGGTTGTTGTTTTACCGGAGATGTTCTCTACCGGATTCAGCATGCAAAGTGAGGCATTGGCAGAACCAAACTCAGGGGAGACTATCACAACGCTCAAACGATGGGCTTCACAATTCCAACTTGCCATCTGCGGAAGCTATATAGCAACAGATAACGGACGATTCTATAACCGCGCTTTCTTCCTGACTCCCGAAGGAGAAGATTTTTATTATGACAAACGGCACCTGTTCCGTATGGGGCGGGAATCGGACCACTTCGCAGCCGGTAGCAAACGGCCCGTTATCTCCTATCGCGGATGGAATATCTGCTTGCTTGTCTGCTACGACCTCCGTTTTCCGGTATGGAGCCGGAATGTAAACAATGAATATGACCTTTTAATATATGTGGCAAACTGGCCCGCCTCTCGCCGGCTGGTATGGGACACGTTACTCCGTGCCCGTGCGCTCGAAAACCAATGTTACGTATGCGGTGTGAACAGAACCGGAACCGATGGATATCACCTTGAGTATAACGGCGGCAGCAAAGTTTATTCGGCTTTCGGACAAGAAATGGTCTCCCTTCCCGACGGGCAAGAAGGAACGGCTACAGCAACGCTGATGCAGAACTCTCTCAAGCAATTCAGAGAGAAGTTTCCGGTATGGAAAGATGCCGATGAATTTCATCTATCGGACAGGTAGCAAAACAAATGTTAAAAACAGGTTGGAACGGCAACAATACCTCAAAGTAGGTAGCTAATAATATAGACTACTTTCGTATCTTTGTCGTGAAGAAAATACAGTCGTAAGGACGCTAATCTTACATAACTTAATTAACAACTTTATGAAAACAAATCTTAGTTCTCAAATCAGTCTCCACCGGGTCTCCCCCAGATACTACAGACCTGAGAATGCTTTTGAAAAATCAGTCTTGACAAGGCTCGAAAAAATTCCCACAGACATCTATGAATCTGTAGAAGAAGGCGCCAATTACATCGCCTGCGAAATAGCACAGACCATCCGTGAGAAACAAAAAGCCGGACGCTTTTGTGTATTGGCACTGCCCGGCGGTGATTCTCCCAGACATGTATATACGGAACTTATCCGCATGCACAAGGAAGACGGACTCAGCTTCCGCAATGTGATCGTATTTAATATGTACGAATATTATCCGCTGTCTTCCGATGCTATCAACAGCAACTTCAATGCTTTGAAGAACATGCTGCTGGATCATGTAGATATCGACAAGCAGAATGTGTTCACCCCGGACGGAACCATCGCCAAGGATACAATATTTGAATACTGCCGCCTATACGAACAACGCATCGAGAGCTTCGGCGGAATTGATATCGCACTGTTGGGTATCGGTCGGGTAGGTAACATCGCATTCAACGAACCGGGGTCACGTCTGAACTCCACCACTCGTCTGATTTTGCTGGATAATGCATCACGCAATGAGGCAGCCAAAATCTTCGGAACGATAGATAATACTCCGATCAGTTCCATCACGATGGGGGTGGCTACTATTCTCGGTGCTAAGAAAGTTTACCTGCTTGCATGGGGAGAAAATAAGGCGGCTATGATTAAAGAATGTGTGGAAGGTCCTATTACCGATACGATTCCTGCATCCTATCTGCAGACTCACAACAACGCACACGTCGCTCTCGACCTTTCGGCAGCTATGAACCTGACACGTATCCAGCGCCCGTGGCTGGTGACTTCCTGCGAATGGAACGACCAACTAATCCGTAGCGCTATCGTTTGGTTATGCCAGTTGACAGGTAAGCCCATCTTGAAATTGACTAACAAAGATTATAACGAAAACGGATTGAGTGAATTATTGGCTCTTTACGGTTCTGCATACAATGTAAATATCAAGATATTCAACGACTTGCAGCATACCATCACCGGATGGCCGGGTGGAAAGCCGAACGCAGATGACACTTACCGTCCCGAACGTGCCAAACCTTATCCGAAACGTGTGGTTATCTTCTCTCCGCATCCTGACGATGACGTGATTTCCATGGGTGGAACGCTTCGTCGCTTGGTAGAACAAAAACATGAAGTGCATGTAGCTTACGAAACTTCGGGCAATATCGCTGTAGGTGACGAGGAAGTGGTTCGTTTCATGCATTTCATCAATGGATTCAACCAACTGTTCAACAATAGCGAGGATCAGATCATCAATGAGAAATATGCAGAAATACGCAACTTCCTAAGGAACAAGAAAGACGGTGATATGGATAGCCGCGATATCCTGACCATCAAAGGTCTGATTCGTCGTGGTGAGGCCCGCACGGCTTGTGCTTACAATAACATACCGTTGGAACGCTGCCACTTCCTAGACCTGCCGTTCTACGAAACAGGTAAGATTCAAAAAAATCCTATCAGTGAGGCAGATGTGGAAATTGTACGTAATC
>CAKUYM010000390.1 GCA_934716785.1 uncultured Bacteroides sp.
ACCATCCAAGGAAACACTCGCTATAAAATAACAACATTTTTAAGTGAACAACGAAATCTTAAATGAAAGAGCCGTGATGGCGAAAAACATAATTTTAGAATAAAGTTTGTTATTCTTAATTTTATGCATATATTTGCAAAATCCAGTTAGCCCCGGTGGGGGCAATGGTGTTTTTTTGAAAAGGCGTTTACCAAACGTTATCTTCTGAACTCAAATCTCGCAAATTTGAAATCTACAAGAAGATAAAGCAACGGGAAGCGTCCACTTAAGGTGTTTTTGCAAACATTATGCATTGCATAGTGTTCTGTATATCTCATCTTGGCGTGGGCTGGCTGTGTTGCTTATCCTTGTAGATGGGCAATGCGAGAGCCTGAGTTCGGGATAAGCGAAAGTACAGACTCCCATGCCTTTTTTTATAACCGCTCAATCTGGGGAGACTATAGGCTATAAATAACAAGCTGATGAATTACAATGCTCCCAATTCTTTGTTTTATTGTCTAAATGTAGTCCCTATTAAGATTATCGGTTCTTTATGTGCCCTTCTCTTATGTATGGCTACATATGCGCAAGATGTCACTGTGCGAGGTAAGGTTACCGCTCATGGAGATGGAATGGCCGGTGTGACTGTTGTTGTGAAAGGTAGTGACGGGCGATTGGGAACAGTCACCTCGCTCAATGGCGACTACTCATTGAAAGTAGACGGGAAAGCTACTCTTGTTTTTTCGTATATCGGTTATGAAACCGTGGAGGCTCCGGTTAAAGGACGCACAAACATTAATGTAGAGATGAAAGAAACTTCTCTGGCAGTTGATGAAGTAATCATTACCGTACCTTATGGCACTGCGAAAAAATCGACCTTCACGGGCTCTGCCGGAGTGGTTGACAGGAAGTTGATCGCATCATCTCAAGTCAGTAGCGTATCAAAAGCCCTGCAAGGCAGTGTGGCAGGTTTGCAATCATTCTCAACGAGCGGTCAGCCGGGAGAAGATGCCAGCATCTATATTCGTGGCATCGGTTCGGCCAATGCGTCTACCACACCGCTTTATGTAGTGGACGGTGTTCCTTATGACGGTGCTTTATCTTCTATCTCCTCACAGGATATCGCTTCTATCACGGTATTGAAGGATGCGGCGGCCGCTACGCTGTATGGTTCGCGTGCTGCAAACGGTGTGATTATGATAACCACCAAACAAGGTATTGATTCTGCTCCGGTTATCGAATTGTCTGCCAAGTATGGTTTCTCAAGTCGTGCGGTCAGAGATTATGACCAGTTGGGCACGAATGATTATTTCATGCTGCAATGGGAAGCTATGCGCAATAAATATATGAATGACGGTCATTCGGCAGAAGATGCCGCACAGAGATCTTCGTCCGAATTGGTATCTACCGTTGGCATCAATCCCTATGGAAGCAAGTTCGGTCAGCCGGTGGGGATCGATGGAAAAATGGTGGCGGGAGCTACTCCCTTGTGGAATGATAGTTGGGAGGACGCTTTAACGCAAGATGCACATTATACGGATTTAAGTGCCCGAATATCAGGTGGAAGCAAGAAAACGAAATATTATTTTTCGTTAGGCTATTTGGATGATCAAGGTGCCTACATCTGTTCCGGTTTCAAGCGCTACACATTACGTTCTAATATCACTACCGATTTGCGCGATTGGTTGCAGGTTGGCCTGAACGTTTCGGGAACCCATTCTATTCAGGATTATCCGAAACAGAACGATACGGCAATCGGTAATATCGTATTGGCTGCACGTTCATTGCCCTCTTTTTATCCGATTTATGAACGGAATCCCGATACCGGTGAATACTTGCGGGATGAAGATGGAAGTAAAATCTATGACTACGGAAATTATCGTAAAAGCTCATATCGCGGTTACAATTTTGTTCAATCTATGCCGTATGATAAAAATGAAATAAAGAGAGATGCGGCTTCGGTACGCGGATATTTGCAGATAGCTCCGCTTAAAGGATTGACTTACAAGATGTCTTTAAGTATAGACTATAATAGTAAGTTTTCTCACAATTATACAAACCCCACCTATGGGAAAGAGCCTTTGGTCGGTTCGGTGAGCAAGTCTAATTATCGGACCACGGGCATGACATTTAATAATGTAGTAAACTGGGAACATGATTTTAAACAGCTTCATCATGTTCATCTGATGGCAGGACAAGAGTATTATGAATATAACACTGCCAACTTCGGTGGTTCGCGTTCCGGTGTCATAACCGACGGTTTTTTTGAACCGAATGCAGCTTCCACACTGACAGGATTCAGTGGAAGTAGCGATCAGTATAAGTTGCTTAGCTACTTCGGAAGTGCCGAATATTCTTTCAGCCAACGCTATTTCTTGTCTGCATCCATGCGTACCGACGGGTCGTCACGTTTTCATCCCGACAATCGTTGGGGAACGTTCTGGTCATTCGGTGCTTCTTGGAAAATTAACCAGGAGCCTTTTGTGAAAAATATAGCCGACAGATGGCTGTCCAATCTTAGTCTTCGTGCCAGTTACGGTGCTCAAGGCAATGACAATGTAGGCTATTATGCTTATCAGGAATTGTATGGTATCGGCAGTTTCTTGGGTGAGACAACGCTTCATGCTTCCCGTCTGGCAACTCCCGACTTATCGTGGGAGACGAACTTGAATTTCAACATCGGCTTGGATTTCGGTTTCTTGAATAACCGTATCAGCGGTACGGTTGAGTACTTTAACCGTGCCTCCAAAGATTTGCTGTTCAGTCGTGATTTGGTTGTCTCCTCCGGTTTCAGTTCCATTGATGCCAATATCGGCAAACTGAAAAACTATGGCTGGGAATTTACCGTGAATGCTGTACCGGTGCTGACTCGTGACTGGACATGGCGTTTGTCGGTGAATATGACGACTTATAAAAACAAAATAGTGCAGTTGCCTACGGAAGTGATGTGGCAGAGTACCAAGAAATGGGTTCAAGGCGGTTCATTGTATGACTTCTGGCTATATGAATGGGGTGGAGTAGATCCCGAAACAGGCAATGCGCAATGGGCTTATTACGATGCCGACGGAACGAGACGCTTGACTGATGACTATTCGGCTCTGACTTCGGACAAGAAAATAAAAGCGGGTAGTTCTTTGCCGAAAGTGAGTGGTGGTTTTCAGTCAGACCTTACGTGGAAAGACTTGTCATTGTCTATGCTGTTCTCTTACGGTATCGGTGGGAAAATCTATAACAACGATATAACGATGCTGATGAAAGTAAACGGAGGCAATGGCGATAGTATGAGCAAAGAACTCTTGAACCGTTGGACACCGGAAAATACGGATACGGATATTCCCCGGCTGACACAAGATGGTACAAGCAAGTTTACTTCCTCATCTACACGCTGGTTGGTAGACCGTTCTTTCCTTCGTTTAAAAACAATAACGCTCAACTATAACTTACCGAAAAAATGGTTGCATCCGTTGACTCTGAAAGACGCGAGTATTTTTGTGCAAGGTGAAAACATGCTGACATTCAGTAAGCAACAAGGGCTCGACCCAGAGCAGCCGGTCAGTGGAATGGCTTCTTTCCGTTATCCGGCTATGAAGACAATATCATTTGGTATCAATGTAAAACTTTAAAATGAATAGAACAATGAAGATAAAACTTAAAAATATATGTGGAGTTATTCTGATGGTATGTGCCGTGGTGTCATGTGATTTGGATACCACTCCTACCACTTCGTTAGATGCTCCAAACGTATATAAAGATACGAAGAATGCCGAACGTGTGTTGAGAGGAGTGTGGAACTATATCTTTAATACGGGTTCTACTTATGCGTCTATTGGCATGGGGGCTATTATGCTGAATGATGACTTTGCCGGTTCGGATGCTGTCAGAACAAGAAGCTATGGCTTTGCCGGAAGTTATAACCTGACAAACGGATATGCGCGTGGAGAATATAACGGGGTACTTTGGGATTTGATGTATGACCCTATCAATAATTGCAACGGCATATTGAAATACATAGATGATGTGGCCGGTACCAAGGAAGATAAAGCAAGAATCAAAGGACAGGCATTTGCTTCCCGTGGTTATGCATACATGATTTTGGCTACGCATTATTCTTTCGCCATTGATAAAGACCCGAATGCAGTTTGCGCACCGATATATAC
>CAKUYM010000391.1 GCA_934716785.1 uncultured Bacteroides sp.
CTCTACCGCCACGAAGAATACGAACCAGGTAGCCATCGAAAGAAAATATTGCAACATCGTGAAGCAGGAAATGCTGAGGATTCTCATCAACAGTGCCGGGTCAAACGAACGCAGGCGGTTCATGCCATACTTCTTTAAGTCGACAGTGACATACGTGTAGATAAGGAAGAAGAGGGTGGAAGAGGCCTCTGCCAATACGGATGCGATGGCGGCTCCCTTGATACCCATTTCCGGCAGACCGAATTTTCCGAAGATTAATGCATAGTCCAGTACGACATTCGTCATAGCCATGACAATGGCGTTGATGGTCAGCACCTTGGTGCGTGTCACACCAATATACAATGCACGGAACATGACATTGATGAAAGAAAAGAAAAAGCCATAGACGCGCCAGTCGATAAATTCCATCGTACCTTCATAGATAGATTCGGAGGAAACGAGCAGTCGCATGATATTGCCGCCGAAGGCTTTGGTGAAGCCGAACAGCAACAGCGCCATGACGAAGAGAAAAATGATTCCCTGGATCATGACCGGACCTACATCTGCATAGCGTCCTTCGCCATTACGTCTTGCGATGACGATTTGCGAACCGGTACTGAATCCGAATGCAATGGTGAATACACATATATAAAATAGTCCGCCCATGGCAGAAGCGCCAAGAGCCACTTCACTCACGTGTCCGAGAAACGCTGTGTCGGTGACATTGATGACATTTTGTGCCAGCAAGCTAAGTAGTATCGGATAACTGACACTCCAAATCTGTTTGTTGGTATACATAATTAAGGTATTAAGTTTACATTTTGCAAAGATAGTGCTTTTATTCCGATTCGTATGCTTGTTTGCAAAAAGAGCGAAGATTGTAAGACCATCTTCGCTCTTTTTCACATTTTATTTTCTTTTGAGAATCTCCCGTGCGCCGGGGCCTTCGTGATTGGGGTATCCGGGGGTATGATTTCTGCATCTCGGATCAGCGTCCACTTTCAGACTGCGATAGTCGTCTTTTGTACGGTTGATGTAGTCGTCAAGCATTGCCCGATGCTCAGCCAGCACTTTGGCATATTTAGGATTCCGGGCCAAATTCTTGCGCTCCCCCGGATCTTTCTTCATGTCGTACAGTTCCTCTCCATTGCCTTCCAGATAGTGTGTGTATTTGTATCTCGGACCACGTACCATACGTCCGGGGGTAGTTACGTATTCATATTCGCTGTGCCATTCGGAAACGGCATACGGATGTGCTTTCGTCTGTTTTTCTCCTTTCAATGTCGGGGCAAGGCTGATTCCCGGTTTGTCTGCCGGAACGGTAATTCCTGCCAAGTCGCAAAGGGTAGGCAGCAGGTCGAGTGTAGGTTGTGTAAGCAAGTGGGACACCGGCTTCTTTTGGTGCTTGATGCCTGGACCTGCAAAGATAAACGGAACGTTTGTCACTTCGTCGTAGAAGCTGATGTGTTTGGTCACCATGCGGTGTGAAGTCATTCCGTCACCGTGATCGGCCATGATGACTACGATTGTATTTTTGCCGGCAGGGGTGGAGTAGAGTGCTTTCAATACGCTGTCTACCTGTTTGGATACCATTTTTGTATAGTGCTGGAATGCAGCGATATAATGGCGATAGTTTTCTTCGCTCCAATGGGATGCCTGAGTCATGCGGCGGTGGCTGCAACATATATATTGTACGGGAGTGGGGATTGTACTCCAGTCTTCTACTTCGAAGTTGGCTGGCAGTTCGGGAAGCGGGTCACTGATGGGGCGGTCTGTGTGCACACCTTCATTTGCCCCTACGAATCCACAGATGTTGTGAGGGTTCTGGAAGTCGGCAATACAGATAAAAGGTTCCTGCGGTGGGTTGCTCAGATAAGCCACTGCATCTTCGCAAGTTCCTACATCGAGAAAGCTGTCGTTGTTGACGGGGAATTCCGGATCGGTGAATGGTTGGGCTACCGGCTCTTTATGTTTGAATCCTCTCAGCGAACCCATGTCATGCGTCTTTCCAAAGTGCACGGCTTCATAACCGTTCTCGGAGAAAAGACTTCCCAATGTCGGTACGTTGTCCGGTATTCGTGTGTTGATAGGTTCGCTTGAATTGGAACGTACGTTGGTTTGATGGGGCATCAGGCCACTCCATAGAGCCGCACGTGAAGGTTGGCTGAGAGGGCAGCCTATGTAAGCATTGGAGAAGATAACTCCTCTTGAAGCAACTTCATCCATAGGAAGGGTGCAGCCTTGCGTTTGTCCGTAAGCGCCTACGACGCGTTGTGTCAGATGGTCGCATTGAATGATAAGGAAATTGGGCTTTTCTTGTGCCTGGGTTGCCATGCCGTATAGGGCCAACCCCATAAAAGGATAAATAGTTTTCATTCTTGGTTAGAATTAAGTAAAATTGATTTTGAAGCAAAAGTAGGAAAAAAGAGAATGTAAAAAAGGGGTGTGAAACTGTTTTGGACGTAAATGAAAGTATTTTGTACAAAAGTGGAATCAAGCATTCATGTTGATATAAATCAGGCACGGATTATCTGTGTAATCCGTGCCTGAGTAAAAGTTATAAATTCTTGTTTCCCGCTGATTAGCTGTTCATGCTCATTAGGAATTCGTCGTTGTCTCTTGTCTTCTCCAGACGGTCTTTTACGAAATCCATAGCCTCAATCGGGTTCATGTCGGCAAGATACTTGCGCAATATCCACATGCGGTCGAGTGTTGTTTTGTCAAGCAGCAGGTCGTCGCGACGGGTGCTGGATGCGGTGATATTGACAGCAGGGAAGATACGCTTGTTTGAAAGGTTGCGGTCGAGTTGCAACTCCATATTACCTGTACCTTTGAATTCTTCGAAGATAACTTCGTCCATCTTGGAGCCGGTGTCAATCAAGGCTGTAGCGATGATAGTCAGCGAACCTCCGTTCTCGATGTTACGTGCCGCACCGAAGAACCGTTTGGGTTTGTGCAGCGCATTGGCGTCTACACCACCGGAAAGAACCTTGCCGGATGCCGGAGAAACCGTATTGTAGGCACGTGCCAGACGGGTGATTGAATCAAGGAAGATAACCACATCGTGACCACATTCTACCAAGCGTTTTGCTTTCTCCAGTACGATACCCGCGATTTTCACATGACGTTCTGCCGGTTCGTCGAACGTAGAGGCGATAACTTCTGCGTTAACGCTGCGTGCCATGTCAGTTACCTCTTCAGGACGCTCGTCAATCAGCAGCATGATCATATATACTTCCGGATGGTTGGCTGCGATAGCATTTGCGATATCTTTCATCAAGATAGTCTTACCGGTCTTCGGCTGTGCAACGATCAGTGCGCGCTGTCCTTTACCGATTGGAGCGAAAAGATCTACTACGCGGGCAGACATGGAGTCAGAATAACCGCCTTTGCAGAGTTTGAACTTTTCATCCGGGAAGAGTGGCGTCAGATGTTCGAAAGGCACGCGGTCGCGGACGAAAGCGGCGTCACGGCCGTTGATTTTCGATACTTTGACCAATGGGAAATACTTTTCACCTTCTTTGGGCGGACGGATAACACCTTCTACCACATCACCGGTCTTCAGACCAAACAGCTTGATTTGTGACTGTGATACATAGATATCGTCCGGAGAAGAAAGATAATTGTAGTCGGAAGAACGGAGGAATCCGTATCCGTCCTGCATGATTTCCAAAACACCGGTTCCGTTGAGGATATCGTCAAATTCGTACGGTTTTTCGCGTTCGATGACTTTACGTTCCTGCGGTTGTTGTGCCGGAAGGTTCTCATTAGGATTATTCTGCTGAGCGGCACGTGCCATGGGAAGGCGTTGCTGATTCTGCCCCTGAACCTGATTCTGGTTTTGGTTCTGGCTTGGGGCTTGATTCTGGTTATTGTTGCGCTGGAAATTCGTATTGTTGTTATTGGCATTGTTGTTATTGTCGCGCGGACGGACAATACGTGGCCTTTGCTGTTGAAGTTGCTGTTGTAACTGTTGTTGAGAATGCTGTTGAGTGCGAGCCGGTTGTGCGGGAGCCGGTTGTGTCGGTTCTGTTTTTGTAGCCTCAAATTTGCCGAACAACTCGGTGGGAAGTTCTATCTTTTCAGAAGGCAAATCTTCAATTGGAATGAAGTCATCATCATCTACCTTGGACCGAATATTGCTCTCC
>CAKUYM010000392.1 GCA_934716785.1 uncultured Bacteroides sp.
ACTTAAAGATCTGGATGTATCGAAAAGCAAGAATTGTAATTCTGAGAAGCAAGAAACGGTAGCCGCAGGTAAGCGTTCTGCCAGTGTGAATCAGGACGCAAAGATTACTTCTTCCACAGTCAATGTCTCTTCCGCTTATGCGGGCATAAGCCGTATAGTGAATTATGATTTTACTCACCGTGACGTTCCCAAAGCGTTCGAGGGTTTCCGTATCGCTTTCATTTCGGATTTGCATTATAAGAGTTTGTTTAAAGAGAAAGGGTTGAACAGTCTTGTCAATCTTTTGATTGCTCAAAAGGCAGATGTTCTTTTGATGGGTGGTGACTATCAGGAAGGTTGCGAATACGTAGAGCCTTTGTTTGCTGCACTCTCGCGTGTAAAAACACCGATGGGGACTTACGGAGTAATGGGAAATAATGACTATGAACGCTGCCATGATGATATTGTGCGTACTATGGAGCATTACGGCATGCATGTGTTGGAACATAAAGTGGATACGCTCCGTAAAGGCGGTCAGCAGATTCTCATTGCCGGAGTGCGCAATCCGTTCGATCTTACCCGCAATGGCGTGTCACCGTCCTTGGCGCTTTCTCCCGATGATTTCGTGATACTATTGGTGCATACACCGGATTACATAGAAGATGTTTCGGTAGCAAATACAGATCTTGCTTTGTCAGGGCATACGCATGGCGGGCAGGTTCGTATCTTTGGAGTAGCTCCGATACTTCCCTCACATTATGGCAATCGTTTTGTGACCGGTTTGGCTTATAATTCCGCAAAGGTTCCTTTGATAGTAACAAATGGTATCGGCACTTCACAAATGCCGGTTCGTATCGGTGCTCCGGCAGAAATAGTAATGATTACTCTTCATCGGCCGACAGAGTAAATACACTTTTCCGCACGACTTTCTGTAGAATTCCACACTTTTCTGCATGACTTTTTGTTAAATGTCGCACTTTTCTGCACGACTTTTTGCGGTTTATCTCTTTGCTGCTTATATTTGTACCTTGTAAATGGTTGATAATAAAAGGAAATAAGAATGAGAAGAGATGCAATGCAGCAGTTGTATGACTGGAAAGAAAAGGCTTTAAGGAAACCTTTGATTATTCGTGGTGCACGGCAAGTAGGAAAAACGTGGCTGATGAAGGAATTTGCTGCCACTTCATATAAACAGTCTGCTTATATCAACTTCGAGGATAATGAAGTGATGAAGGATGTTTTTCAGAAAGATTTTGATATCGAACGTATTTTGATGGCTATACAGTTGGTCACCGGAATAGTAGTAGATACTGATACACTGATAATCTTTGATGAACTTCAAGAAGCCCCCCGCGGGCTGACAGCCTTGAAGTATTTTCAGGAGAAAGCACCTCAATATCATGTGGTTGCCGCAGGGTCCTTGTTGGGTATTACTATGCATAGAAATGACTCCTTCCCGGTGGGTAAAGTTGATTTTATAGATTTGTATCCACTATCCTTTACCGAGTTTCTGGAGGCTGTGGGACAGGAATCTTTTGCCCGTTTACTTGCCAAACAAGACTGGAGCCTGATATCGGCTTTTCGCTCGAAGCTCATAGAGCTTTTAAAGCAATATTATTTTATCGGCGGAATGCCTGAGGTAGTGAATGCTTTTATAGAACATAAAGACTATGCGGAAGTACGCCGGTTGCAACAGAATATTTTGGACTCATATGACCGTGACTTTTCCAAGCACGCACCAATAGCCGAAGTACCCCGTATTCGTATGGTGTGGCGTTCGGTACCGGCACAATTGGCAAAGGAGAATCGGAAGTTTATCTACGGAATGGTGAAAGAAGGAGCAAGAGCTAAAGATTTTGAATTGGCTATAGAGTGGCTGATGGATGCGGGGCTCATTTATAAAGTGAATCGGGTGAAGAAAGGTGGCATTCCTTTGTCGGTCTACGAAGACTTCTCGGCTTTCAAATTGTTTTTGCTGGATACCGGACTGATGGGGGCGATGAGCGGCCTGCCACCTCGCGCTTTGCTGGAAGGTAATGTCTTGTTTACCGATTATAAAGGAGCGATAACCGAGCAATATGTATTGCAACAATTGAAATCTATAAAAGGGCTCAATATATATTATTGGTCTTCTGATACCTCCAGAAGTGAATTGGATTTTCTCATACAAAAGGATGTCCTGATTATTCCGGTTGAGGTAAAGGCAGAGGAAAATTTGCAGTCAAAGAGCCTGCGCTCTTTTGTTGAGAAAAACACAGCATTGCATGGTGTCCGTTTTTCTATGTCCGATTATCGGGAGCAGGATTGGATGACAAATTACCCGTTATATTCTGTAGGATATGTGCTTTAAGTATATTGAGTGTTCTGCAAACTTTTGACAACTTCCCAAACTTTCGGATGCAGGAAATAGCGGATATCTTTTCCTGCATTCAACGCTTCGCGGATAAACGTAGAACTTATTTCGAATACGGGAGAGTGGACAAGACGTACGCTATCCGGCAGATTCTCTTCATTCACGGGAAAGCCCGGTCGGGGATAAACAATGATACGGTTCTCTTTGATGATACGTTCCCATTGATACCAACGGTCGAAGTGCTCCCAGTTGTCTGAACCGATAATGAAATGAAACTCACGTTCGGGATATGCTTCGTGCAGCTTCTCTAATGTATGTACGCTGTAAGAGGGGCGTGGCAGATGAAATTCGAAATCAGATACTTGAAAACGAGGATAATCACAAATAGATAGTTCCACTAATTGAAGGCGGAGCTCATCACTCCACAACTCTGTCTGTGCTTTCAGAGGATTTTGCGGGCTGACCATAAACCATATTTCATCCAGTCCTTCATACTCACAAAGGTAGTTTGCCAAAGCGAGATGCCCGATATGAATCGGATTGAAAGACCCGCTGAAGATACCGGTTTTTAGCTTTTTACTCATCTTCATTTTTGTTCATCTTCAATTTCTACTCACCTTCATTTGTATCTTCATTTGCTCTTTCATTTCCGGCTTCTTTTTCTTGTTTCAGCTTCTTTCTCCACTTAGGAAAAACAATAGCCTGTCTGACTGTGACGAGCAATAGAATGCCACTCATAAGCCATTGATGAAGAAAAAGCCCCACAAGAGTGAGCAGTAGACTTGCGATGCCGGTCATGGCGCACATATACATCCACCTTTCAGTCTTGCTACTTTTTCTCGTCATGCTTTACATCTTTTTTCTATTATCGATTTCTACTATCGACTTTATTATTTACCCAAAAACTCCTTGATGATTTTCAGGGCTTCTGCCTTGGCATCTTCCAAGTTATCATTCACGATAACACAATCGAATTGCGGGGCGAATCCTAATTCGTATTCCGCCTTTGCGATACGACTCTCAATCACTTCGGGCGCATCCGTTCCGCGTCCTTCCAGTCGGCGACGCAGCTCCTCTACCGATGGCGGTTGGATAAACACCGATAAAGCCCGGTCGCCATAAAACTTCTTGATATTACATCCGCCTACCACATCTACATCAAACACCACATTCTGCCCGGCTTCCAGTTGCTTTTCCACTTGTGCTTTCAGTGTGCCGTAATAGCGGTCTTTATATACCTCCTCATATTCGAGAAACTCATTATTCTCTATGCGGCTGCGAAACTCCTCAGGTGTGAGGAAGAAATATTCTACCCCGTGCTGTTCCGTGCCTCGTGGCGGTCGGCTGGTGGCGGAGATGGAAAACGCAAGGTTCAGATTCTGCGTCAGCAGATAATTGATGATTGTAGATTTGCCCGACCCTGATGGAGCGGAGAAAATAATTAGCTTTCCTGCCATTGGTGAAATGATTTAAATTACATTACGTTCAGTACCTGTTCCTTAATCTGTTCCAGCTCATCCTTCATCTGTACGACGATCTTCTGCATTTCCGCATGATTAGACTTGCTGCCCAACGTATTGATTTCACGTCCCATCTCCTGAGCGATAAAGCCTAACTTCTTGCCCTGTCCGCTACCGTTTTCCAAGGTGCTCATGAAGTATTTCAGGTGATTGCCGAGACGTTGTTTCTCCTCGTTCACATCCAGTTTTTCGATATAATAAATCAACTCCTGCTCCAGACGGTTCTTGTCATAATCCACGCTTAAAGTCTTTTCGAGGGCATCAATGA
>CAKUYM010000393.1 GCA_934716785.1 uncultured Bacteroides sp.
GTGCACAAAGCGTATCCAGCTACCTGCTGAGCTGTGGCGTTTCCACCAGCCAGATTAAGGGAGTTCAAGGAATGGGCGAGAGCGATCCTGTTGCAAGCAACGACACTGCTGCCGGCCGTGAGCAGAACCGTCGCGTAGAAGTATACATGTACGCCAGCGAACAAATGATTAGAGATGCACAAGCTGCCGCTAATTAAAAAAATACTGCGCTATACGCGAAACCTGCTGATATTCTTCTTTGCATCGACCATACTGACGGTCATCGTTTATCGGTTCATGCCGGTATATGTCACGCCGCTGATGGTCATCCGGAGTGTTCAACAGATTTTCTCAAAAGACAAGCCCACGTGGAAACACACGTGGGTTTCTTTTGATAAGATATCCCCTAACCTGCCAATGGCAGTCATTGCTTCCGAAGACAACCGCTTTGCCGAGCACAATGGGTTCGATTTCGAGGAAATCAAGAAAGCGATGAAGGAGAACGAGACACGCAAACGGAAACGGGGAGCGAGCACCATCAGTCAGCAGACAGCCAAGAATGTGTTCTTATGGCCGCAATCTTCGTGGATACGAAAAGGATTTGAAGTTTATTTCACTTTCCTGATCGAAACGTTTTGGTCGAAAGGGCGAATCATGGAAGTCTATCTCAACTCCATTGAAATGGGCAAAGGCATCTACGGAGCACAGGCCGCCGCAGAAAACAAGTTCGGCACAACTGCCGCCAAACTAACCAAAGAGCAATGCGCCCTCATTGCCGCTACCCTGCCCAATCCGATACGTTTCAACTCGGCAAAGCCTTCGCCTTACATATTAAAACGACAAAAACAGATATTGCGGTTAATGAACTTGGTTCCCAAATTTCCACCGGAAGAAAAAGCTACGGAAAAGAAGAAAAGCAAAAGCAAGGGGAAACACGGTAGGAATTAATGTATCAATCAATCATTCCTACCTATATCTATTTATATAATTATCCGTATACCTATTTATATATAAGAGGAAGAAGCAACGGAAATATATTCCCTTGCTCCTTTCATATTAATAAACTTGTTTGTATGTGTTATCCTAATTTATATTTATACGAAGTCCTTCAGTTCTTGTTGCAAACGTTGCCGGGTGAAGAAAATGCGGCTCTTCACAGTTCCTAACGGCAAGCCTAATCTATCTGCAATTTCGCGGTATTTGAAACCGGACACATGCATGGAAAAAGGCACCTTATATTCTTTGGGCAGTGCATTGACAATGCGGTGCATTTCTTTCAAGTCATAGGCACCTTCCGTGCTTTCAAATCCTGAACTCTGCGGCAGGTTCAAGTGGTAATAATTATCGGTGGGGTCAACAAAAGTTTGATCGCGTACTATTTTTCGGTAATTATTAATAAAGATGTTGCGCATGATAGTGTACATCCATCCTTTGAAATTTGTATCCGGAGCAAATTTCTCCTCGTTATCCAAAGCTTTCAAAGATGTCTCCTGCAACAAATCATTCGCTTCCTCACGGTTGGCCGTCAGTTTATAAGCAAAGCGAAGCAACTCCTCCTGAACTCCAATTAAATCTTTTCTGAAACTTAAACTTTTCATACTTTAAAGGTTTTATGGTTAATATTCCATTTTATCATCGGTTGCAAGTTTAAGGGTATTTTGCATTCCGAACAGGGGGATTTCAATCATTTCTTGGGGGTTAAATCTATCAAAAGACAGTTTCCGGGTGCTTTCTGATAGTTTTCAGGTGACATTTATGGAAAAGGAATGACGGTGAAGTCGGAGTTTCTGTTTAATTTTCATTAAATAACGAACCATAGTTCACTACTTTTCCGTATATTTGGTTGTTATACATTGTATGTATCAACCTAAATATAGCTATTGCATATATCAACCTAAATATAACTGATATGAGAATGAAGAAACAAATCTTAATGTTACTGCTAACCATGTTGGTAGGACTTCCCACTCTCTCGGCACAAAGCAAGAAGGAGAAAAAGGAACAGAAAACCGAAGCTGTAAAGAAGCTCATTGCATCCGAGAACTACAAGATAGGCGTACAGACCGCCTTGCCTATGCGCGGACGTTTCATTCCGCTGACATCTTCCTACTCATTGGAAATCAGAAATGATTCGGTCATCTCCTACCTGCCCTATTTCGGGCGAGCCTACAGCATTCCTTATGGCGGCGGAGACGGACTGAATTTCCGGGCGCCTCTCAAAGAATACAACATGAAGATGGACAAGAAAGGGAATGCAGTCATCAAGTTCGTTGCCCGCAGCCCCGAAGACATGTATGAGTTCAAAGCGAAAGTGTACCCCGACGGTTCGGCAAGCATTGACGTCAATATGCAGAACCGCCAACCCATCGGTTTTCAGGGAGAATTGGAAATGAAGGACGAATAATAACTCCCATTACTAATCACCTCTATTACTAATAGCCTCTATTAGCTATTACCTTTCGCCCGCTACTCATTACTTATATCGTCTCCACCTTTCAATATGGGCAGACAGATATGATATTTTACAGCTAAGATGCGGGTCAGGAACACAACTGATCCGCCAACGAGCTGGCACACGTACGATTCAAACCCCGAAAGGTCGCAAAGCCAGTAAGCGACACCTCCTACCACGCATGCCATTGCATAAATCTCTTTTCTGAATATCAAGGGAATTTCGTTGATAAAGACATCACGAATTACACCGCCGGCTGCTCCCGTTATGCTACCCATGATGATTGCTACCCAGAAAGGATAGCCCAAGGAAAGACTTTTGCCTACGCCCACCACAGTGAACAACGCCAGACCGATGGTATCAAAGATGAAGAACGTATTGTTGAGCCGGATAAGCCAGCGTCCGAAACAGTTCACCCATAGCAGAGCAAGTCCCGTACAAATCAGATAGATGGGATCCGTCATCCAGCCGGGAGTAACATCGAGCAGGACATCACGGATGGTACCGCCACCGATAGCCGTGGCAAGTCCTACGACATAAGCTCCGAACCAGTCGAAACGTTTTGCCGAAGCGAGTCGGATACCACTGATAGCAAAGGCAAATGTGCCTATAAAATCAAGAATTTGAACGAATGTGGGCATATATTTGTTATTTTGTGTGCAAAGTAACAAATAAATTCCGTAAGAAAATGTACTTTTGCTTTACGAATTAAACCGAATATGACAGAAATAAGATGAAAATAACAATTGTTGCCGGGGCACGCCCCAATTTCATGAAGATTGCCCCCATCACACGCGCTATCGAAGCCGCACGGACACTGGGTAAAAGTATCTCCTACCGACTGGTATATACTGGCAAAAAAGAAGACACGAGTCTGGATGCTTCTCTCTTTTCGGATCTCGACATGAAGGCTCCCGATGCCTACCTGGGAGTAGAAAGCAGTAACCCGACGAGCTTGGCAGCAGGAATCATGATAGCTTTCGAACGTGAACTGACCGAGAATCCGGCACACGTTGTCCTCGTAGTGGACGACCTGACCGCAACCATGAGTTGTGCCATCGTCGCCAAAAAACAAGGGGTCAAAGTGGCGCACCTTGTAGCCGGCACACGTTCTTTCGACATGAAGATGCCCAAAGAAGTGAACCGTATGATAACGGACGGACTGTCCGACTATCTATTCACCGCGGGCATGGTGGCCAACCGCAACCTGAACCAGACTGGAACGGAAAGCGAAAACGTATATTATGTGGGCAATATTCTGATAGACACCATACGCTATAGCCGCAACCGGTTGCTCAAACCGGTGTGGTTCTCCGTGTTGGGACTGCAGGAGGGCAATTATCTTCTGTTCACGCTCAACCGTCACGCACTGCTCAATGACAAGGAAAATCTGAAACAACTCTTGAAGACAATCATCGAAAAGTCTGCCAGCATGCCGATCGTAGCACCGCTGCACACTTACGTGCGCAATGCCATCAAAGAATTAGGCATCGAAACCCCGAATCTGCATATCATGCCGCCGCAGAGTTATCTTTTCTTCGGTTATCTGATCAATAAAGCCAAAGGGATTATCACCGACTCCGGCAACGTGGCCGAAGAAGCTACCTTCCTCGGTATTCCCTGCATCACGCTCAACACGTATGCCGAGCACCCCGAAACATGGAGGATGGGGA
>CAKUYM010000394.1 GCA_934716785.1 uncultured Bacteroides sp.
GCCTGTATAATCGGTTGTCGCGCACCGGAAGTCTTTCACCTCAAGGCCTTTCGAGAGGTTGCACAACGTGTTGCTCTGTATATGGTAGACGAAGAAATCATTGTTGGAATTGAGTAGAAGTTGGTTGGACGAGATTAGGATCGCCTTGTTGCATTGCTGTGCAAAAGGTTGGATGAGGGCAGGAAGGGATATGAATTGCTTCTTTTCGAGGCTATAGCGCATCAATCCTTTGTTGGTGTCCAACCACAAGGTCTTGTCTTCGTCTTCTGCGAAGTGCCTTACATGGGGCTTCTCTTCATTGAGTAGGAAAGGGACAAACAAGCTGTCTTTTTCATTGTAACGATAGACTCCGTTGCTGCAGGCTGCCAGGAGCATCCGGTCACTGGTATTCAGGAAACAAACATCATCCTTGGTGTTTCCTTTAATCCGGTAGCGGGTAAAGTCTTCGGTACTGTAGTCATAACTACAGATTCCTTGGTCGGTAGAGATCCATAGAATATTACGGAGCGAATCATTATACAGACGTGTTATGAAGTTATGGCAGAGCGAGGTGCTGTCGGCTTCATTGTGTGCGAACAGATTGATATTGTAACCGTCGAACCGGCATAGCCCGTTGCGAGTCCCGAACCAGATAAACCCGTGGTTGTCTTGGGCAATCGCATTGACCGTATTATGTGGAAGCCCTTCTACTATACTAAGTTGTTTGAAGCGTATGTTATTATACTGAATCTGTCCCGTCAGCAGGCTTGTATGTAAGAGCACGAGACTAAATAAAAGAATGAATTTAAGTGAGGTAGTTCTCATGACTTTTTTAGTTGGTTTTCACGACCTAAAGATACGGCTTTTTTTATTTTGAACAGTCGTAAGATTGTTCAAACAGGCAGCATTCATGTTCAGTTTGCTGTCAGACGATAGTATTTTATACATGATTGCAGGTATTAAGTATTATTTTTCTGTTTTTCTTGGATAGAAAAGGCCACATTTGCAATGTGAAACTCTAAAAACAAATGCTATGAATCATTCGACATTAAAATTGCTTACGTTGGGCATCGGTCTGTTTTTCACTTTGCCTTTGGCATATGGAGGTGACTTTTCTCTGTCTTCATTTGACGGAACACTGTATATCAACAAATCGAAAACCCGGAAAGTAACTCCGGTAAAGTATGGCTTTCATTATGAGGAGATAGGTATGATGGGCGAGGGTGCCCTGCATGCTGAGTTGGTTCGTAACCGTTCGTTTGAAGAAGCCACACCGCCTGCAGGATTATCTGTAAAGAACGGCATTTATGAAAATGTTCCCGCTCCCCACTCTAATGAGAAAAAAAAGGTGTTTCAGGTTGATCCGCTGATTGGATGGACAACTTACCCATTGTCATACGCCCCTGTGTTTATCAGCCGCACGGATGAGAATCCGATGAGTGCGGAAAATAAGTATTCGATGCTGGTCAATGTTACGGAAGATATTGCGAGCTATCCGGATGCCTTGATCCTCAATCGGGGATATTATGGAATGAACCTGAGAACAGACACGTCTTATCGGCTTTCTCTATTCTTGAGGAATAAGAATTATTCCGCTCCGCTACGTCTATTTTTGGTTGATGAACTGGGGCGGCAAGTGAGTAATGTGATTGAACTGAATGTCGAAAACCGAGGATGGACGAAATATACCGGTGAGTTGAAACCGAGAAAGAACATTCAGCGTGGGATGCTTGCCATACAGCCTATGTCGAAAGGACAGTTTCAAGTAGATGTCGTTTCTTTATTCCCGTCTGATACATGGAACGAAGGGAAATCCATATTTCGCAAAGATATTGTCCGAAATCTGAAAGAGTTCTCTCCTGACTTTATCCGTTTCCCGGGAGGATGTATTGTACATGGAGTCAATGAGGAAACGATGTATCATTGGAAGAAGACAATCGGACCGATTGAAAACCGTCCGGGGCAGTGGAGCAAATGGGCGCCTTATTATCGTACTGACGGGATAGGTTATCATGAGTTCTATGAATTGTGCGAATATGTAGGAGCCGATGCGATGTATGTTATTTCTACGGGTATGGTTTGCAGCGGTTGGGTGAAACAAAATCCGCGATGGAATTTCAGGCATATTGATGTCGATTTGGATGCTTATATCCAGGACGCGTTGGATGCCATAGAGTATGCCGTCGGTGATACAACCACAACGTGGGGGGCTGAACGGGCAAAGAACGGCCATCCGGCTCCTTTTCCGCTGAAATATGTGGAGATCGGAAATGAGGATTTTGGTCCTGTGTATTGGGAGCGTTATGAGAAAATCTATCAGGCATTGTCCGCCAAGTACCCGGATCTGGTTTATATAGCCAATAGTGTGATTCGTGTAGCAGGGAAGGAGAATGATGACAAACGGAAAGACATTCCCAATTTTGTGAATCCAAAGAATGTGAAAGTATTCGATGAACATTATTATAACTCAATCGAGTGGGCTTGCAAACAGCATTACCGCTTTGATAACTATAAACGCGGTGTTGCCGATTTATTTATAGGTGAATTGGGTATCGGTGGAAAGTATCCTTATAATCTGTTGGCTACCGGAGCAATCCGCATGTCTGTAGAGCGTAATGGTGACTTGAATCCTCTGTTTGCCGAACGCCCGGTGATGAGGCATTGGGACTTTTTGGAACATCGTGCCTTACTGCCGATGTTGATTAATGGAGTGGACTGTAGCGTAAGGACTTCCTTTTTCTATCTGGCAAAGATGTTTAGAGATAACACTTTCGACGTATGTCTGGAGGCAGCGGTCAAAGACATAGAAGGTATGCAGAATATTTTTGTCACGATGGGATATGATACCGTTAGCAAACAATATATCCTGAAACTGATAAATCTGCAAGATAAAAAAGTAACACTGAAATCGGAAGTCTCCGGTTTCAGACACCCTGTCAAGGCTTATAAGACAAGTTTGGTATTGGCTCCGGGAAAAGAAAATACACCGTTCACTCCGGATGAAGTCCAACCGGTAGAGACTGAGGTCAGGCTGAACCTGAACCGACCGCTTGAACTGGAAGCCGCTTCCATGGTTGTATATCGTTTCGAATAAATGATTAAACCTCCGTGTCCTCTGTGTCCTCCGTGGTGAACTCTAAATCATAAAATAAGAAATAAATAAAATGAAAACAATCTTTTGTATCACAGGACTTGCCATACAAGGTTTAGCTATGTCAGCCCAGACGCAAACCGGCAAGCCGAATATTGTGGTTATCATGACCGACCAGCAGCGTGCCGATTTGTGCGGCAGGGAAGGTTTCTCGCTGGAAGTGACTCCCTATGTCGACCGGTTGGCACAGGAAAATGTATGGTTTAACAAAGCATATACTGTGATGCCGGCCAGCTCTCCGGCACGTTGTTCCATGTTTACCGGACGTTTTCCCTCTGCCACTCATGTACGTACGAACCATAATATTCCCGATATCTCCTATAAACAGGATTTGGTGGGAGTCTTGAAAGAAAACGGATATAAAACCGCATTGGTAGGTAAGAATCACGCTTATCTGAAACCTGCTGATTTGGACTTCTGGTCTGAATATGGACATTGGGGAAAGCAGAAAAAAACAACTCCCACCGAGAAGGAGACTGCCCGTTTCCTGAATCAGCAGGCCAGGGGACAATGGCTGGACCCTTCTCCTGTCTCTTTGGAAGAGCAGCATCCTACCAAAATTGTGAATGAGGCATTGGCATGGATTGAACAGCAGAAAGAGAATCCTTTTTTCGTATGGGTATCTTTCCCGGAACCTCACAACCCTTATCAGGTGTGCGAACCTTATTATTCCATGTTCTCGCCCGATAAGCTTCCCGTCTTGAAGACTTCGCGTAAGGATTTGGCAAAGAAAGGAGAGAAATATCGCATTCTTGCTCAACTTGAAGATGCATCCTGCCCGAATCTGGAGCAGGATTTGCCTCGAATCCGTGCCAATTATGTTGGAATGATCCGCCTGATAGACGATCAGATAAAGAGATTGATCGAATCATTGAAGGCCGGTGGACAATATGAGAATACCATCTTTGTCGTGCTTTCCGACCACGGTGACTATTGGGGAGAATATGGATTAATC
>CAKUYM010000395.1 GCA_934716785.1 uncultured Bacteroides sp.
AGGACTTGATTACCATCATGGTTTCATGTACCAGCCCGGAATTGGCTGTTCCGTTCAACTTGACAGTGGCAACTCCTGCCAGTATATCTGTAGCCAATACCCAGTTGACTACCCAGCCTGCTTTGCAGCCTTACTTGGTGGACAATGAAGGTAAAATCAATTTCCCTGTTTTGGGTGAATTAAAAGTTGGCGGTCTGACGAAAAGGGAAGCCGAACAGCTGGTTGTCGAAAAGTTGAAAACCTATATCAAGGAGACTCCGATAGTGACAGTGCGTATGGTGAACTATAAAATCTCCGTATTGGGTGAAGTAGCCCGTCCGGGAACGTTCACTATCAGTAATGAAAAAGTAAACCTGTTGGAAGCCCTTGCCATGGCGGGTGATATGACCGTTTGGGGTGTCCGTGACAATGTGAAACTGATTCGTGAAAGCGCTGACGGTAAACAGGAGATTATAACCTTGGACTTGAACAGTGCAGAAACTATCCTGTCTCCTTACTATTGGCTACAACAAAATGATATAGTTTACGTGACTCCGAACAAGGCAAAAGCGCGTAACTCCGATATCGGTAACAGTACAAGCCTTTGGTTCTCCGCCACCTCCATTCTGGTGTCATTGGCAAGTTTATTAGTAACAATCTTCAAATAACATAATTAGTATAATCTCATGGTTGAAGAAAGAAACGGAAAACATATAGAAGAGTCCGAAGAAGAGGTAAACATTCAGGAAATCCTGTTCCGCTACCTGATTCACTGGCCTTGGTTTGTAGTCTCGGTAATAATCTGTATCGCTTGTGCATGGGGATACCTGCGCTTGGCAACCCCTGTCTATAATATAACCGCCACTGTACTGATCAAGGATGAGAAGAAAGGTGGAGGTGCAAGTATGTCCTCCGAACTGGAAAGGATGGGCTTGGATGGATTTGTCTCTTCATCCAATAATGTGGACAATGAGATTGAGGTCTTGAAATCAAAGTCTCTTGCTTTGGAAGTGGTGAACAATCTGAATCTGTTCGTGACATACATGGACGAAGACGAATTCCCTAATAAGGAACTGTATCGTACTTCCCCTGTATTGGTAAGCCTTACTCCTCAGGAAGCCGATAACCTTCCGGGTACAATGGAAGTAAATATGACTCTCCAACCGACAGGAACGATGGATGTTCAAATTACGGTAAAGGAAAAGGAATACCGCAAACATTTTGATAAATTGCCTGCTGTATTCCCGACAGATGAGGGAACCATTGCTTTCTTTGCAAACAATGACACGCTATCAGTAAAACAATCCAAAGAGAAATCCCGCCATATCACCGCTTTCATCAACCGTCCGATGTCCGTAGCGAAAGAATATGTAAAAGCACTGTCTATAGCTCCAACTTCTAAGACAACTTCTGTAGCCGTTCTTTCCTTGAAAAACTCTAATACCCAACGTGGTAAGGACTTCATCAATAAGCTGCTTGAGATGTACAACATCAATGCGAATAACGATAAGAATGAGGTGGCACAGAAAACGGCCGAATTCATAGACGAACGTATCGGTATTATATCCAAAGAATTGGGCAGTACGGAACAAGACCTTGAGAACTTCAAGCGTAGCGCAGGTATTACCGACTTGAGTAGTGAAGCGCAGATCGCCTTGAGCGGTAATGCCGAATATGAAAAGAAACGTGTGGAAAACCAAACCCAGATAAACTTGGTCATGGACTTGCAACGCTATATGCAGGGCAATGAATACGAAGTGTTGCCAAGTAATATTGGCTTGCAGGATGCTGCATCTGCCGGTGCAATAGACCGCTACAACCAGATGTTGGTTGAAAGGAAACGCTTGTTGCGTACTTCGACAGAGAATAACCCTGCCATCATCAATCTGGAAACCAGCATCCGTGCCATGCGAACTAACGTACAAGCCACCTTGGATGCTACCTTGAAAGGTTTGCAGATAACCAAGGAAGATCTTGCTCGTGAGGCAGGTCGTTATTCCCGCCGTATCAATGACGCCCCGACTCAGGAACGCCAGTTCGTAAGTATCGCCCGTCAGCAGGAGATAAAGGCGGGTCTTTACCTGATGCTGCTCCAAAAGCGTGAAGAGAATGCCATCACTTTGGCGGCTACCGCCAATAATGCCAAGATCATAGATGAAGCCTTAGCAGATGACAATCCAGTCTCTCCCAAACGGATGATGATCTATTTTGCAGCCTTGGTGTTTGGATTAGGTATTCCTGTAGGTATAATCTATCTGATAGCTTTGACCAAATTCAAGATTGAAGGTCGTGCTGATGTCGAGAAACTGACCTCTCTTCCTGTTGTTGGTGATGTTCCTTTGGCAGACGAAAAGCAAGGCTCTATTGCGGTATTCGAGAACAAGAACAATCTGATGAGTGAGACATTCCGTAATGTGCGTACTAACCTCCAGTTCATGCTTGAGAAAGACAAGAATGTGATACTGGTCACTTCCACAGTCAGTGGTGAAGGAAAATCCTTTATCTCTGCCAACTTGGCAATCAGCCTCTCTCTGCTTGGTAAAAAGGTAGTGATAGTTGGTCTTGATATCCGTAAACCGGGTTTGAACAAAGTCTTCAATATATCAAAGAAAGAGCATGGCATTACCCAGTTCTTGACTAATCCGACAACCAACCTGATGGATTTGGTACAACAGTCAGATATCAACAGCAACCTATATATACTACCCGGTGGTACAGTTCCTCCTAATCCTACAGAGTTGTTAGCTCGTGACGGATTGGATAAAGCCATTGAAACATTGAAAACAAACTTTGATTATGTGATATTGGATACAGCTCCTGTTGGTATGGTAACGGATACATTGCTGATAGGACGTACAGCGGATCTGTCCGTATACGTATGTCGTGCCGATTACACCCGCAAGACAGAGTTGACTTTGATCAATGAATTGGCTGAGAATAATAAATTGCCAAATCTCTGTATTGCCATCAACGGCCTTGATTTACAAAAAAAGAAGTACGGCTATTACTACGGTTATGGCAAATATGGTAAGTACTATGGCTATGGCAAACGCTACGGCTACGGTTATGGCTATGGAGAGAAGCATGCAGATCGGGAAAAGAAATAATGCTAATCGATAAAACTAAATCCAAAAGAATATGCGTGATTTTAAAGACATTCGGGTCGCAGTAGCCGGAACCGGCTATGTGGGGCTGAGCATAGCAACGTTGCTATCACAACATCATCATGTAACCGCTGTGGATGTAATCCCGGAAAAGGTGGAGAAGTTGAACAATAAGATTTCACCTATCCAAGATGATTACATCGAGAAGTATCTGGCAGAAAAGCCATTGAACTTAACAGCTACGCTTGACGGCAAGTCAGCCTACGCTGATGCCGATTTCGTAGTTATAGCCGCTCCCACAAACTATGACCCAGTGAAGAATTACTTCGACACGAGCCATGTTGAGGAAGTTATCGACCTTGTACTTGAAGTGAATCCTGATGCCGTAATGGTTATCAAGTCAACGATCCCTGTAGGCTATACCCGTAACCTTTATGTGAAGTATGCCAAAAAGGGAGTGAAGAAGTTCAACCTGTTGTTCTCACCGGAGTTCCTCCGCGAGAGCAAGGCGCTTTATGACAACCTCTATCCGAGCCGTATCATCGTAGGCTATCCGAAAATCATCGACCGTCCTGAATTCGCTGAAGAGAACAAGGCAATCCGGTCCGTTACGGATGTCAACATGTTACAAGAAGCAGCCAAAACTTTTGCCGCTCTCTTGCATGAAGGGGCGATTAAAGAAAACATTGATACACTCTTCATGGGGATGAAGGAGGCTGAAGCCGTAAAACTCTTTGCCAATACCTACTTAGCTCTCCGTGTGAGCTATTTCAATGAACTTGACACTTATGCGGAAATAAAGGGATTGGACAGTAAAGCCATTATTGAGGGCGTAGGTCTTGATCCCCGTATCGGGACGCATTATAACAATCCTTCATTCGGCTATGGTGGTTACTGCTTGCCTAAAGACACCAAGCAACTTCTTGCCAACTATCAGGATGTGCCACAGAATATGATGTCCGCCATTGTGGAGTCGAACAAGACCCGCAAGGATTATAT
>CAKUYM010000396.1 GCA_934716785.1 uncultured Bacteroides sp.
AAAATAAATAGTAACAAAACCTGAAGTCTATATGGTAAAAGAACAAAAAAAGTACTGTTTTCAATATTTACAGATGGTCCCAAAGCTAAAAATTCTGTACCAGAGATATTGTCCAAATCTCCCCCGCTACGCCCTTCCATATTATACATAAATACAACAAGAACAATACTTAATGCAATTATGCAAAAGAATGATATTAAGAATATTTTTGATTTTGGCAAGTCTACTCTTTTTATTTGCATCAAGAATGTCAATACCATACATGAAACAAGCATTATTACGCCAAAATTTGTTCCAGTCCCCAACCAATAAAAAACTTCAATTCCTATCAAAAAAAACAACAAGATTCGAACAATAAATTTTAGCCTGCCCCAATTTAAAAAAGATATTATAAAAAACAATGAATCAACAATTGATGTCAAAAAATAAAATGTCCAAGGGATTGTCCTATCACCATGTAAAAAGTGCCTACCTAAATAGGGATCTGATACCCCTATAGCAATGCGATTTATTAAAGCACTTATATTAAAAGGAGGAAGATAGAGCATATATGCATATCTTAGAAGAAAAGTGAATAAGTAAAACGCCAATATTGCATAATAGTATTTTGACAAATCATATTTCATTGAAATATTTCTACAGAAAGCACCTTTTTTACATCTAGAATTAATGTATTTAAGTCCAGCCATAAATCCCAATCGCATCATTAAAATATTTATGCTGATATATAGTATATTTAAAATACGATAATCAGAATTAATACTCATGGGAGAAATAATATACATCCCTAAGGTAAATAAATTAAAGTAGAATATAGAATTAAGAATAAATAAACTTGTCTTCATTTGTTCATTATACAATTCATCATTTTAATTGTTCCTGCTTCACTGCTCATTGAACTAAGATAAGATACCCTCTCAGAGAAATCTATATTATCATAGTTATTATAACAAAAATCCATTGCTTTTAAGTAATCTATAGGATCATGGTGAACATGAATTATGGTAGAAGATTGACCAAAAACAGAACGTACTGGACTTCCATTCCCAGATTCTGATATTATTAAACGATTATAAGGCAAATAACTTATAATTTTACTTGATAGAAATACATCATTATCTATATTTGCATTAACATCAATGAGTCCAATACATTGATGATATATGGAACTTAAATCAGATGTGTATGGAAGAAATACGATGTTTGCTATCACTTGCTGAAAGTTTGCCCGTATATAATCCTCCAATTTCCCAGATCCAACAAATATCAATTTCGCATTAGGACATTTCTTAAGGAATAAGATAAATCCTCTTATCAAAGCATCAGGAGTTCTAATTCCATACAATTTCCCAGCATAAACAAAATATGGTTCAATTCTTTTAAAATTAAGATATTGAAGAGTATCTTTTTGAGGAGGATTAGGTAAAACAACTCTCGCAATACTTGATGAATTAATTATACTCACTTCATAATCTAACATCTCCTTGTTGGTCATACACAACACATTCACACTCCTCATATAGTTTCGTACAAATTTCTTCATTGCATCACTATAAGCCTTATCAGTTTCCCACGGAAAAGGAGCTGGGACAGCATCTACACAATAGCAAATATGCTTAACCTGTTTAGCATATGAAAAATATGCTGCAGCCATAACTGATGCATAAAATGTTGATGACATAAAACTTATAACAACATCATAATCATTTTCATTTAGAATATGTTGCACCTTTTGAGCCCATTTTTTCTGGGTATGATAATATCCAAAAAACTTAAATAGCCATGTCCGTATTCGCCATGATTTTATTCGCGTCTGATTAATTTTAATCAGATTTCCCCTATGGTTAGGATGATGTTTATAAGTAAAAGTTGATGTTATAAGATCGAAATCCAACTTATCATAAAGTTTTTCAAGAATATTCCTAAATACTATTCCAGGAGCGTTTTCACCAAGATTATCTGCTATTATCACCACTCTCATTTATGCTATTTTCTTTTTAGTATTCGTAAAAATAAGATCTTTTCATTATGATCCAGAACTAAAAGCCATGCTCCCCCTCCAATAGTCATCCAAGAAAATAGACATACACACACTAATCTATAAAGATTATTATCTATCAAACTATGAATAAATATTACAACAATGGTTACCATCAAAGTTAGCCCCATTATAGGAAGCATAAAACGAAAAAATAGTTCACTTATACTGTACAAAATAAAAGATCTTAATAGTATATATCTCACCACTAATGCCAACATTGATAACAAGATTGACACTATAAATGTACATTCATAATCCATTCCAATTTTAAGTAATACATATGAGAATGGCAGATTCATAAGTAAAATACCACTAACTATTATTTGGTATTTCCGAATCTTCCCCGTGGCTTGAATTAAAGTATGAATAGGCCCAGCTAAAGAACAAACCAAAATATCAATCATAGCAAGCCTTGTAAATACAATAGAATAAGCTGGAGCATCTTTCAACCAAACCTGTAATATAAACGGACACTCTATTATGAATGGTAATACAAGACAAAGAAGAAGTATGTATGATAGTTTACAAGAAGAAGTAAGAAGACGAAAAACTGATTTATCTTTCATCGTATATGCTTTCATAATTGGAGGATTTGCAGCTAACTGAAAATTAGAAACAAGTTGATTAGCTGCTCCACTCACTTGAAATGCAATTGCCCGTGCAGCATTTATAACAGGTCCACCAAATATATTTAAAACTATATTAACCCCTTGATTGTATATAATTCCTGCGAATACTCCTATCAGATTCCATCCTGCAAAGCTACTCATTTCACTGAAAAGGCCTTTATTCCAAAAGGGTCTGTATCTCCCTTCCTCATAATGAGATATACAATAAAACATATAAAAAAGCTGAATAACAACAGCCACTAACATTAATGATATGCCATAAAGTATGAGTCTGTCATTTGTACAGTAAACAAGAATTAGTGCAATCACTAATTTTGCAAAAACATCAATCAAACTAATAGCAGAAAATGCCCCCATATCTTCTCGCGCAATAATCAGAGCTTTATACGGAACATTCATTATTCCGAAGAAAAGTGTTATAATAGAAAAATGAAAAATCCATGTAGCTGCATTCAAACGATCTGTAGGTATTACCAATTTTTCTTGAACAAAATAAATTCCAATAGGCTCTGCTATCAAAACAATTACTAAAGCTAATATTAAATGTATTGCAACGCCCATACTAAAAATTTGATTTAATCTATCAATATTTTTAGCCTTCATCTCAACAGTAAGAAACCGTTGTACAGAAGCATGCATTGCACTATTCAGAAACCCAAAAGTAACCACAAAACCTGTAACCACATTATATATTCCATAATCACTTGCTCCTAATGCATTTAAAACTACACGAGATGTATATAGCGTTATTACCATTGAAAGTAACATTCTTCCATATAAATATAGGGTATTTTTTGCTATTCTTGTGCCACGTGTTTCTTCCATAAAAATATGTTTATACAAATAAAACAGCTCACTGCATGAGTTTCATATGCATTTTTATCCTTCTGCTTTAAAACTTACGCCACACCATCTTATTCACAATTCCTACATACGATTGCACAATTTTCACAACCTTAGTACTAACATTCTCATCCACATAATCAGGAACTGGAATGCCATGCTTACCATCACGACAAAGTTCTACAGCTGTATCTATGGCTTGAAGAAGACTTTTCTCATCAATACCTGCGATAATTAAGTTGCCCTTATCAATTGCTTCAGGACGCTCGGTTGATGTACGGATACAAATAGCAGGAAACGGATGGCCTACACTTGTAAAAAAGCTTGATTCTTCGGGAAGTGTCCCTGAGTCACTGACTACTGCAAAAGCATTCATTTGAAGGCAATTATAATCATGAAAGCCAAGAGGTTCATGCTGGATAACTCGCGGGTCAAGCTCGAAACTATAGGCTACAAGACGATTGCGTGAACGAGGGTGACAACTATAAAGAATCGGCATATCATACTTCTCTGCCATACGATTAATAGCATTGAAAAGCG
>CAKUYM010000397.1 GCA_934716785.1 uncultured Bacteroides sp.
AGCAACAACAGGTTTTCCAAGTAGTTCCCATTGCCTTGAATACGGAGTCGATCTGCAAAGCCAGCTCGCGTGAAGGAACCAGAATAAAAGCCTGTACATTATTGTCATTCGGTTTCAGGGTAAGCAATAAAGGCAATAGATAAGCCAATGTCTTCCCCGACCCTGTGGGAGACAATAATATAACATCTTTCTTTCCGGTAGCTTGTTCAAGCGATGCTCTCTGCATTGGGTTCAGCTCTTCAATCTTCAAGTTGTGAAGAGCCGACTGTATAATTTCATTTTTCTCTAACATGGGGCAAAGATACGAAAAGGAAAAGTAAGAAGAAAAAATGCGGTTAAACTTTAGCCATACCGGTCAGGATATAACGTCCTTTTAGATTATTTTCCCGCATATAAATGGTGACTTCTGCGCGACAAGCCGATATTAGTGCATATCTGGTCAGTTCCGAACTCATAGCTTTGACAAACGCATATTCCGTATTGTCATGAATAAAAGATATACGATGGTATTCCATAACCTGTTTCATGTATTTAAATTCTATTGTGCAGTCAAATATACGGATATAATAGATAGATATGATAATAATAGGGAATTATCTTCAAAACAGATACAAAATAGTAAAATGGCATAGCAGAAAGGTATACCTGACAAACACAAAAACGGGGGGGAATTTGAAAAGCATTTCAGTACTTTCAAATTCCCCGCCTTGTTTTTATGTTGCTTTCCGGTCTCTTGTCAACCGGAAATCAATTATCCGAGAATTATCCGCCGAAGTTATCGAACATCAAGTTCTGAGCCGGTACTCCAAGGTCATCGAGCATCTTTTCAACAGCTTTAGACATCGGTCCGGGGCCACACATATAGTATTCAATATCTTCAGGAGCTTCATGGTTCTTCAAGTAAGTCTCATAAATTACATTATGAACGAAGCCCGGAGTATACTTCACACCTGCGGCATCAGCTGCAGGATCCGGACGGTCGAGTGCCAGATGAAACGAGAAGTTCGGGAAATCTTTTTCAAGCTGCAAAAAATCTTCCAAATAGAACACCTCATTCAGTGCACGGGCACCGTAGAAGTAAGACATCTTACGGTCGGTAGTATGCAAAGTCTTCGTCATGTGCATGATTTGTGCACGCAACGGAGCCATACCGGCACCACCACCAATCCACATCATTTCCTTCTTAGAATCGAAAATCGGATGGAAGTCTCCGTAAGGACCACTCATGATAACCTTATCACCCGGCTTCAGGGTAAAGATATAAGAAGAAGCGATACCCGGCATTACATCCATAAATCCGGGACCTTGATCTTTCGGTTTGAACGGCGGAGTGGCGATACGCACTGTCAGCATAATACGGTCACCTTCGGCAGGATAGTTGGCCATAGAGTAAGCACGGATAGTTTCTTCATCGTTCTTACATTTCAAGCCCATCAAGCCGAACTTTTCCCATGCCGGCAAATATTCGTCTCCAATCAAACTCTTATCGATATCCTTGTCATAGTCCATAGAGTATTTAGGAATCTTGATCTGTGCATACGAACCCGGGATAAAGTCCATGTGTTCGCCTTTAGGCAGAGCCACGATAAACTCTTTGATAAATGTAGCCACATTCTTGTTGGAGATAACTTCGCACTCCCACTCTTTCACGCCGAGTACAGATTCGTTAACCTTGATAGACATATCACCTTTCACTTTCACCTGACAGCCCAGACGCCAGTGGTCTTGCTGCTGTTTGCGGCTGAAGTGAGAAACTTCAGAAGGCAGGATTTCGCCACCACCTTCGAGTACCTGGCATTTGCACTGTCCGCAAGACCCCTTACCACCGCAAGCGGATGACAGGAATATTCCGTTTACAGACAGCGTATTCAGCAAAGTAGAACCGGAAGCCACTTCCAATTCCTTTTCACCGTTGATTGTCAGTTTCACGTTACCTGACGGCACCAGAAATTTCTTGGCCACCAACAGGATAACAACAAGCAACAGAATAACCACAAGGAATACCCCAATGCTCGCTAATATTAAATTCATATCCATTGTCTTATTCCTTTCTTTTTAGATGTTCAAACCAGAGAAACACATAAATGCGATTGCCATCAGGCCTACGGTGATAAACGTGATACCCAAGCCCTTCAACGGAGCAGGCACGTCAGAGTAAGCCATTTTCTCACGGATAGCAGCCAATCCGACGATAGCCAGCAACCAACCGATACCTGAGCCTAATGCATAAGAAATGGCATCCCAGATATCACCGATATATTTCGGATCGCTCGGACCGAGATTAATACGTTGCTGCATGAACAGAGAGGCACCCATGATAGCACAGTTAACGGCAATCAACGGCAGGAAGATACCCAATGAAGCGTATAGCGACGGGCTGAAACGCTCCACTACCATTTCTACCAATTGCACGATACCGGCAATAACGGCAATGAAAAGAATAAAACTCAGGAAACTGAGGTCAACACCTTCAACGATAGCATTGGCAGCCAGCACCTTGGTTTGCAACAGATAGTTGACCGGCAGTGTCACCACCAACACGAAAGTAACGGCGATACCCAGTCCTACGGCAGTCTTCACATTCTTCGATACAGCCAGGTATGAACACATACCGAGGAAGAATGCGAATATCATGTTGTCCACAAAGATAGAGCGGACGAATAAACTTAATAAATGTTCCATATCTTCAATTAAGAATTAAGAATTAAGAATTCTTCATTTCTATTAATTACTTTCTTCTTGCAATTCTTTGTGACGTGCACGTTGATACCAAATGATGCAGGCTACGATAATCAAAGCCATCGGCGGCATCAGCATCAAACCGTTGTTCACATATCCTATGTTTTTGATAGGCTCATAGTTCAAGATATTGAAACCGAGTAGCGTACCCGAACCTAACAGTTCGCGGAAGAAAGCCACGATAACCAAAATCTTGGCATATCCCAAACCATTACCAACACCGTCAAGGAAAGATTCCCAAGGACCGTTCTGCATGGCAAATGCTTCCAGACGTCCCATAAGGATACAGTTGGTAATAATCAAACCTACATATACAGAAAGCTGAACACTTACATCATAAGCAAACGCTTTCAGAATCTCACTTACGATAGTTACCAAAGCTGCAACTACAACCAACTGAACGATGATACGGATACGGTTGGGGATAGTTCTGCGCAACAGTGAAATAACTACGTTAGAAAAAGCTGTAATGACCGTCACTGAAAGTCCCATTACGATAGCAGGCTCCAGCTTTGCGGTAACAGCAAGTGCAGAACAGATACCGAGCACCTGTACGGTTACCGGATTATCTATTCCCAACGGAGCAGAGAATACTTCTTTATTCTTCTTTGAAAACAGTTGTCCCATATTCTTTTCTTCTCCTTATTATTTAGTTAAAAAACTCATGTAACTACCCAGGCAAGCCTTCAGCATAGCATCCACACCAACGGAAGTGATTGTACCTCCAGAGATACCGTCCACTTGATATTCGGGTTTCTCCACCTTGCCGTTTTTCACAACTCCTAAAGCGATTGAACCACTTTCCAGAGTCTTCTTACCTACAAACTCATTTTGGAAATGGTCTGTTGCGATTTCTGCACCCAGACCCGGAGTCTCGCTTGCATGAGAGAAGTAAGTACCATAAACAGTATCCTTGTCTTCATTCAATGCAACGTATCCCCAAATAGCACCCCAAAGACCGGCACCATATACAGGTATTACATATTTAGTCTGGCCGTCTACTTCGCACACAAACACGTGCAGACGTTGTTCCTCTTTCGCTTCCTTTTCGTAATTGGTAGCAAATACGCCTGTATTCTCAGTCAGCGTACCGTCTACGTTCATCAGCATATCGCCTTTTACATATTTCTGATATTCAGCATCCGCGTCTTCCACATTCTTGATGTTCAATGCAGCAAGAATCTGCTTCTTCGTATCCAACTGCACGTTCTTGTCTTGTGTAGCTTTCAGTGAAGAGCTAACGAATGCCAACAGGAATGCTACGATAATAACCATTACCGAAGCATAAATGATAGTATAACTATTGCTA
>CAKUYM010000398.1 GCA_934716785.1 uncultured Bacteroides sp.
ATGAAAAATTCAATATGAAAAAGAATATAACAACAATGGAACGAGGAATGCAACGTCGCACAGAGCTGCTCCTCGGAAAGGATAATCTTGATAAATTATATTCTGCACGTGTGCTCATCTTCGGTCTCGGAGGTGTGGGCTCATGGTGTGCAGAGGCATTGGTGCGTAGCGGTGTGCGTGACATCACCATAGTGGATAGCGACCGTGTCTGCGTGACTAACTGCAACCGCCAACTTATGGCCACAAGCAGAACCATCGGACAGGTGAAGGTGGAAGCTCTGCGCGAAAGGCTGCTTGAGATAAACCCCGATGCCAACATCACAGCTTTCCAGAAGATATACGAGGCTGCCACAGCTGACACATTCCATATGGAGGAGTATGAGTATATCATTGACGCCATAGACTCACTGAAGGATAAGGCTGACCTTATATTGCGTGCCACAGCCCTGCCTAAGCACATCACCTTTATATCATCAATGGGTGCTGCCCTGCGTCGTGATCCATTCATGATCCGGAAGGCTGAATTCTGGAAGGTGAAGGGCGACCCGCTGGCTCGGGCAATCCGCAGGAAGTTCAAGTATAACAATGTGAGGCCTAAACGCAAGTTCCAATGTGTCTATAGCGAAGAGAGGCCTATGGAAAACATGGGTGTAAACCATGCATGCGGCACTGGCGGTTGTCTCTGTCCCAAGGCAAAGCTGCTCAGTGGTAAGAGAGGTACGGATACGGCTGTCTATGACGCACCGGGCGATCAAAGTTTAGTCGAGCACGAATGGTGCTCTGTGAAGGCACAAATCAATGGCTCTCTTTGCCATATTACAGCTTCATTCGGCATGGCGATAGCAGGAATCGTGATCAATGACATTGTGGACAAGCAAATGAAGGGGGAATAGATAGGGAACCTTTTGTTTACTGCCTGCTGATTTTGGCACATTAATAAAGTCTACCGAAATGGTAAGAAGGTTCTTGTACTTGCAGGAAAAACGCAATCCCAAATAATCAGAGAAGATAAACTGAACGAGCACTTGGATGTTGCTTGCCAGTTGGTTGTAGGCCTTGGGCAGGCGTAAGCACTCAATTACTTCTAAGTTTATAATGCTGAGTATGGATATCTTTGCACAGAAGGCATAACGAATATGAGGTATGGCAAGTATCGTCTGTTTAGCGAAGTGTAGGCTCTCGATATGGATTATGATAATGCGAGCATATTATCGTTTATATAGAATAGCAGGAATCAAAAATCATTTTTTATTAACGTCTCTCCGTGTTAAATAAAACTTATGTGTCTTATCTAAGAATACAATATAGAAAGTATCTCCAACTACATGTCCAACAATCACTGCCGTGCCATTAACATGTATTCTTGCCCAACTTGCATCTTCCGGTACATTCTTTGGAAATTCAAAAAGAGTTCTTTCCTTTGGTGGAAATGAGCCGTATATTGTGAACTTATCTCCATCTATCTGTTGGCGTAATGGTGAACAACAATACCCATGCAAAGTCTCTAATGCATAACTCAATAATCCGATATTTTGCCAATCTTTGAAAGCAGAACCATACTTTTGGGCTGTATCAAGATATTGAAATGAAATTTTAAAGTTTGAAACCCGCTCTTTGTCATTTACACTTGGCTTCTCTTTGTATAGTTCATTTACTTTGTTTTTCTTTTTATATTCTGGCATTCTGCTCTTTTTTATAAAATGTTTTTGTTGTTTCCTTTGAAATTATTTCATGGCATTTATCTGCCTCTGCATATCCTATGCGGGCTTCAAGCCATGGGCGTTCATTATGTGTTGCCCTTTCTAATTCTAACCCCGTCCAAGTGGATAAATCTGCTAAAACTGAAATGATTAAAGTTTGCTGATCTTGTGTTAGCTTGCCAAATTCTTTATCTACACTTTCATCTTCTCCTAAAGGATTGGAATAACTCAAATCTGCATATAGCATAGATTTGTCTTTAAGGCTATCGTAAACTTTCCGGCTGACCGGACCGTGCACCCATGCCTCAAAACAATCTTCAATTAGCTCTTGGTCAAAATAGGCAAGATGGTATGCATCACAGTAAAATAGCAATTTCTGTAATTTTAAATGCGACATAGGTCCATAGTGTTTCAATATATAATTTGATAGCATTATAGAATCTGTTTTTTGTAGATTGGAAGTAACTTTCATATTTTTCATTGTTTTCTGATTATCTGCAAATTAAAGCATTTTATTTGAATGACATACCATTCATTAATTAAAATTGGCAATTATGTGCATAACTTCCGTTTTCGTCATGGTAGTCATATATAAGAATATTGCCATTCACTGTAACATGCATCTGCTTATGGCTTTACAATAATACGCCAATAGCCAGCTTTATCAGAGCCTTCATGTGTAAGAATACCTCTTTCCCGGAGATTCTTAATCTGTTTCTTGACACCATCCAAAGATATTCCCAATTCATTTGCCATTTTTTCACGAGTTATCATGGGGTTAGATATAACTAAATCTATGATACGTTGGGCCGTTCTACCAACAGGTTTGCTGGAGTTACGTTTTACAGGGTACTTTTCGAGGATACTATTTTTGTCTACAGGGTACTTTTTTACCGAACCTTTTTTATTTACAGGGTACTTTTCGAGGGTACTGTTTACCCTATTGGCTACTTCTTCCACGGGTATTCTATCATCTCTGCTCCAGTTTAGGTTATAGAAAGTAGTGAAGAAAGAAGATGCTTCCGTCTTGTAATGTGGCTCTTTGCCAGGTAAATAGTTTGGTAACTTTTCTGTCAGTTCTCGCATTTTGCGCAGACCGGATCCGCGTTTTTCCATATAGTCCAGTTGGGTAAACATATCGGCAATGACGGGGTTACGGCGTAGGGAAGGTACGCTGTAAATGTCACGGTCTTGAATCTGTGTACCGTCAAGCATTGCACCCGGTGATACCAATTCTACACGGTCGTCATAAATGTCAATATGTACTTCACCGCCCATTATGGTATGGTCTCTATGGATAAGATGGTTTACCAGTCCTTCAAAAATAGCACGGTCAGAATAGTCGGGCAGATTTAGACGATAGTTGGGCATCTTTACCCAGCCACTCATGGTGTAGTTCTTGATGAAGTCCATACCGTATTTCAATAGCAACACAAGATTGGCACGATGCTCTACGGAACTGATAGCGTCATCTTTATATAATCCCGTCCAACGGGTGCAGAAGATACGGGATTGAAATACAGTGCAGTTATCCACAAACAATAATCCGGCATTGGTCAGTTTACCGTCTAATGTAACCAAACCGAATGATTCCAAGTATTTGTCGTTCCATTCCTGATGGGTTTGCTCGCGGAAGGTGTTGGCAAGAATAATAAAAGAGTGTTTGCTGGCATCCACTTGAGTAGGAAGAGAGTCCCACGTCATGTGTGTGCCTTTCAGCACTAACGCAAGGAGCTGCTGAGAATTACATTCTACGCTCTCATTGCCCACCCGTGTATAGGCAGTGCGTGTTCTGTCTTGGTAATAATAATAAGGAGTTAGCATCCCGGCTTTTACCTTTATTTCAAGTAAGGAGTGTCCTTCGTGTTTTATTGGGATGAGTTGTATCTCAGGTACAGGGTCAAGTCTTGCCTTGATGGTTTCGCTGATGAAGTCGGCATCGGCTTGTGGATTTTCCAACCCTACAATCAGCCCTTCGTCATTGACTCCGTAGAACAAACTACCACCATCCGTATTGGCAAAAGCCGACACAGATTTAAGCCATGATTTCACCTTCCTACGTTCTAACATTTCCTTGAAGTCGTAAGCCGAGCATTCCGCTATCAGTGTATTATTATGTATCTGCATGGTTTCTTTATTGTTGTTTGGATATAACGACACAATATCTTCTACAAAGGTAAGGATAAAACTGAATAACTTGTTAGAAGTGTCGTTTTCTTATGATTTTTATGCGTTTACGCTACTATAAGAATATTGCCATTCACCGGTTTCACCTACTCTTGAAATGCCGACGAATAAGGCAATAGCGGGTGAAGGGGAGGGGTGAAATCAGGTGAAATGGGCT
>CAKUYM010000399.1 GCA_934716785.1 uncultured Bacteroides sp.
CAAAATACCATCTTACTGATTATCAGACAAAAAATATTTTATATAAGCAGAACAAAAGGATATTCCCGAAGTCAGGTGGTTGTTGATTGCCGTTTGTGTCGGATTAGCCCTATTATTGACAACGACAATGTTTTTAGAGTTGGTCCCAAGAAATTAAATTGTTGGACTGACTCCAATTAAATCAGAAATATAAATGTAATAAATGCACAAACTTAAATATCCCCTTGCAATTTCGCCTTTACCAAGAATTTGAAATTGTAAGGGGATGATACTTTTAGCATATATTCTATTTATAGAGTATCTATATCTTCTTTCGACAATCCGGAGCTTTTCATGATAACCTCAATAGGCACTCCCAGTTCTTTCATGTTACGGGCAACCTCCATACGCCCTTCCGTATGTCCTTCCGCATGTCCTTCTATTCTTCCTTCTATTTTCCCTTCCATGTGTCCCTCCATGTGTCCTTCCATTCGTCCTTCCAATTTCGCTCCATCCAACACATCATTCTGTATCATAATAGCACTCAAGTGTTCATCATAAGCTTGGCGTTCCGCCTTGGGCATATTATAATAAATCAGTTTTTCGCGAGCCTCTTTCAGCCCTGGTGCTTTCGTGTCAGGGCGGATACATCCCGTTTTCAGATACTCTACCCATTCTTCCAAAGGTGTGACGGCCGCTTTATTGAATTCATTCACCCGGATCAGAAAATACTCGGGAAATACTTCGGAGGGGAGTTTATGCACCAATGCATTTTTCTCTTTGGTAGTTACTTCAAGGCGGTCGTTTGTATGTACCCCAACGAAGTTGTTCTGCCCATGATATAAATAATCATCTCCCTTGCCGATATCGAAATACAAGATACTGATTGAATAAATCTTCTTCACCTCATAATAGCGTTCGCCAAGAGATATATGTTCAGTGATAGCTTTGGCTACTCCGTAAAGAATGCGTTCCAGATAATAAAGTTCACGAGTATTCTGTACCTCAATGATGATTATTTCATCCTTATCATTTTTGGCTTTGATATCCACACGATTGAATTTATCGTCAACAGTCTGCTGATTGCTTTCACTTTCAAGTATTTCGATGATTCTCACCTTTTCGCCAATCAATACTGTAAGAAACCCTTCTAAAACGCTGAAATTAGCCTTTTGACGAAGCAGCCTTTTAATAGCCCAGTCGAAACTGATGTACCTGTTTGTTTGTTCCATGTTATTTTCTTTTTTAGTTATGTGGCAAAGTTACAATTATTTTTGTATAAAATGAAGTTTAAACGCCTAATATTCATCGACAAATTGCATTAAGCAATTCTCTTCACTCCCAAAATCTTCACTCCGACACCGGATTCACATAAGGGGCAGACCATAAGATTATTCATCCGACAAGACTATTTCTTCAAAAGAGCGGTCAGGTCATCCCGCCAGTCAGCACCATTTTCCGGCTGGAATGTTATGAGCCCAAATGCCTTGCCCATTTGTATATTGGAAGCTCCATCGTCTACAAACAATGTTTCGGAAGGGATGATATTGCAATCCTTTATCATAAAATCAAATATTTCGGGTGCAGGTTTAGTATGCCCGATCTGATAAGATAAATATAATTTGTCACAATAGTTGTTTAACGGGAGTTTTCGTGAGGAAAAATCCGGGCTGCATGCCCATGACATGACAAAAGGGTTGGTATTGCTCAAGATGTACACATGATAGTTTTTTCTCAATTCCTGTATATAATCGAGTTTATCCAAATTCACCTCATAGAAAAAGCCCAACCATGCTTGCTTTGTTTCTTCCATAGTTAGTTCGCGGCCGCATAAATCACCCAACTGCCTGCGAAATTCATCTGCGCTAATCTGTCCTTCCTCAAGTTCCTGAAATATTCCGGTTTGATGATACTTGTCAAGACGCGTATCCGCATCTGCCAAACCTAACTTGATAAATGCCTGCACCGCCTTGTCACGGCTAATATCTACAATCACTCCTCCAAAATCAAATACGATATTTTTAATCATGATATATAATTTATTATTTTGCCACAAAGATAAGTTTTATCTCCTTAATTAAGTAGACTGGAATAGTTTATATTTGCCCAAAAGCATAGTGACGTTATCCTCACCACATATCCTCACTATATATATCATCGGAATGGAGTTATTATTTTTACATGGTTCATAGAAGTATAAATCCTGATTATTCCCTATATTTGCGAATCTAATTATTGACAGGAAAAATAAAAGTAAAGCGATGAATAGTCTTCGAATTTTATTATATATGGTTCTTTTGTCCTTGGCCGCATGCCATCCGGAAGGCACAAATGTGAAACAAGGATTAGACAAGGCTGCGCAATTAATGGAACAAGATCCTGATACTGCATTTGTAATCCTTGAAAGCATTCAGATGAGTCAAATGAATGAAGCCCAACTTGCAGAGTACAATTTACTGTGCACGCAAGTCAACGAAGACAAGAATATTCCCCATTCTTCCGATGCACAAATCAAGCAGGCGGCATCCTATTATGAGATGCATGGCAATGAGCATCAGAAATCAAAAGCATATTACTACCTCGCTTGTGTAGAAAGCGATTTGGGACAGAGAGCCAATGCAGAAATCTACTTCAAAAAAGCGATAAAACTCGCAGCATTGACCGAAGAATACGATTACATGGCAAAGATTTGCAAACGATGCAGCCTGTATTATCAGAAATACGGCAACTTTGACGAAGCACTGGAAATGGAGAGAAAGGCTTATGCCAGTCAATTGATGCTGAATGATAGCCAAAATAATTCTTCTGTCATTCTATCTTCGGCATTAAGTGTATTCTGCGTCATGTCCTTATTACTCGGATTGCTTTGGAAAAAGAACCTATATGCATATTCCCAACTGAACACCTTCAAAGAAGAAATGCAGAAGAAAAACGTCGAATCGGATAGACTGATGTTGCAATGCAATTATCTTGAGGAGAAATACCATTCTCTCCAACAAGATGTTTATGAAACTTCTCCTGTCATTTCCAAAGTCCGCCAGTTTAAAGAACGAACGGCATTATCGACTAAAATTCCCTCTTTCTCCGAAAAGGATTGGACTGAATTATTCCGGCTTCAGGAAAATGTCTATGGACTTATGTCCAAATTAAAGAGAATGAGCTCTAAACTCACAGAAGAAGATTTAAGGGTATGTGCCTTTCTACGGGAAGGAGTTCAACCGGCTTGTTTTGCGGATTTAATGAAACTGACTACGGAAACACTAACCCGACGAATCTCCCGAATAAAGACGGAGAAACTGATGCTGTCAAACTCTAAAGAATCGCTGGAAGATATTGTGAAGTCATTGTAAAAACGGATACTGGCGTTTCCTCATGGGAAAACAGCCCCAGTCCGTTTTTGTCTGTCGCTTTTGCTTAACATCTCTGAATATCAATATTTTATAGACTTTCCTTGTCCGTATCCGTCCGGTAAAAAAGGCTGTTTTTAGTTGCGTGTTCCTTAACTTTGCAAACAAAAAAGTTACGAAACAATGAGCAACTTATTATTTAAAAGATGGAACGATTTTAGCGGTTGGATTATCTTTCTTATAGCAGCATTTGTCTATGGAATGACCATTGAACCTACTGCCAGTTTTTGGGACTGTCCCGAATTTATTTCATGTGCCGAGAAGTTACAGGTGGGTCATCCGCCCGGCGCACCTTTTTATATGCTTGTCGGGAATCTGTTTACCCAGTTTGCTTCTGACGCAAAGTACGTATCATACACGGTTAACTTCCTGAACGCATTGTTAAGTGCCGGTTGTATTTTGTTTCTTTTCTGGAGCATTACCCGCTTGGTGAGGTCCTTGATTACGAGTGATAAAGAGAAGTTGTCTGTTACCGACTTCATTATCATTTTAGGCTCCGGAGTTGTAGGAGCATTGGCTTATACCTTTAGTGATACCTTTTGGTTCAGTGCGGTGGAGGGCGAAGTGTATGCTTTCTCTTCTTTCCTCACAGCTTTGGTCTTTTGGATGATTCTTCGTTGGCAAGACGAAGCAGATTCCGTATCCGGCGACCGAT
>CAKUYM010000400.1 GCA_934716785.1 uncultured Bacteroides sp.
TTATTTTCCTACAATTAAAGTCCCCGTTTCCTACGTCGGAACTCCCGTTCCCAGGCGGGAAACTACAGTTCCCGCGCCTGGAAACGGGAGTTTCCAACCATGAATACTGGCGTCTCCCTGTAAAGACACCGGAGTGTCCATATAGAGAAACGCCAACGAGACTGTAGAGAAACGCTGGCAAAACCGTAACTTTAAATGAAAGAACCGTGAAGGTTATTTCGTAAATCCCGATATTCCTTCTTGAACATATCTTGTTTTATAGGCATATTGATATTTTATAACGGTATATTGATATGAAAAACAGTTTTGCCGGGTTGGCTTTCTTGAAGAGTGAGATGCCCGTCGTGGTAGCGGACAATTTGTTTGCAGAGGCTTAGTCCGATGCCGGTACCTTCCGATTTGGTAGTGAAGAAAGGTATAAATACCTTTTCTTGCAGTTCGGGCGGAATGCCTGGTCCGTTATCTGTGATATCGATAATGGTTGTATGCTCGTTTTGCTGTGCATGGATACAGATTTTCCCATCTCCTTGTCCGTCCAATGCCTGTATGGAGTTCTTCAGAAGATTGAGTAGGACTTGAGAAAGCTGGTTCTCATCGCCTTTCATATAAATCGTTTCGGGTTGGCAGATGAGTGTAAAGGTGATATTATTTTCTTTAAAGTCGCCGGTCAGGAGTTCCCGGAGATTTTGCAGGGTTGCCGTAAGCGTGAAGAGCTTCTTTTCGGGTTGCGGCAGGTAGGAAAGATGGCGGAAGGATTCGGTAAACTGCAACAAACGTTCGCTTTGCGCTTGGATGATGCGAAGCCCGCGAACCGCTTTTTCGTTGATATCAGGATAGGTGGATAGAGTTTGTGAGAGGGAGATAATGGGAGCAATGGTATTCATTATTTCATGGGTGAGCACATGGCTTAGCTTGTTCCATGATTCACTCTCCTTGTCGCTCAGTTCGTCGCCGATATCCTTGACGGATAAGAGTGTGATAGTTTCATCCTGTAGCTTTATCTGGCTTTGTGAAAGGCTGAGATGCTCTTTTCTACCTTTTTCCTGCAACAGAGATTTCAGTTGGCGGTATTTGCTCAATTGCTGACAGTCCAACAAGGAGAGAGCTGCACTGTTTGCCATGATTATCTTTCCGGCAGAGTCCCATGCCAATATACCGTTAGGCACCTCTTCCAATAGTGAACGATAGAAATGTTCCTGTCTGGAATACTCTGATTGAGTTTTGGCGAGCAGAAGATTGATTCGGTTGAGAGAGCGGTTTAGATTTTCCTGTTCTTTGCTGACGTTGTGTTCGGGGAAGTAAAGCATGTTATCCTTATCTTCTATGGCATCAAAAAAGATACGTAGCTTCCGGTTGAAAGAGTTAAGCCTGTTTACAAGTCCGCTGATCTGAAACAATGAACAGATAATCAACAATATGCCGGTTACAAATCCGCGTTGTGATGCGATAAGCCACATACCTGTTCCTGAGGATGCAAGAATAAGTATGACGTTTAGCAATATAATCCAATAGAGGTGACGGCTGAATATCATACTGTTCAGGGTTTAAAACGTTTCAATTTGTTATAGAGTGTCTGACGGCTGATTCCCAATTGTTCGGCGGCGGCAGTCAGGTTTCCGTTATTTTGCAGGATGGCTGTTTCAATGGCTTGCCTTTCCACCTCTTCGAGGTTGGGAACAGTGCCGGTGATCTGCGGCTTCCATGTTTGTTTCACCAGAATGTCTTTGGGGCGTATCACGTTGCCTTCACATAAGATAACGGCTTTCTCGATGGCATGTTGCAATTCCCGGATGTTGCCCGGCCAATGGTAGGAACGCAGTTTCTCTATTGTTTGTTCGTGTATCCGCATTTTCGGACGTTGGTATTTTAATGTGAAGCGGTGGAGGAAAGTTTCAATAAATAGTAGTATGTCATCCCCTCGTTCCCGCAATGGGGGAATTTCAAGGTGGATAGTGTTGATACGATAAAATAAATCTTCGCGAAACAATCCCTGTTTCACCATTTCCGGGATATCCCTATTGGTGGCAGAAATCAATCGGATATCAATAGGGGTTATTTTGTTGCTCCCGATTCGGGTGATATTCCTGTTTTGCAATACAGTCAATAATTTGGCTTGCATCGTAAGGGGCAGGTTTCCGATTTCATCCATGAAAAGCGAACTACCGCTTGCCGCTTCGAATTTTCCCGCACGGCTTTCGTAGGCATCGGTAAAGGCTCCGCGTTCATGCCCGAAAAGTTCGCTTTCAAAAAGTGACTCACTGATGGCTCCCATGTCGATACTCAGCATAGGGCGGGAATTGCGTGAAGACAGCCGGTGTATTTCCCTTGCTAACATTTCCTTTCCGGTTCCGTTCTCTCCGGTTATCAGAATATTGGCATCGGTTCCGGCTACTTTGTTGACTGCCTTCATTAATTGCAACATGGCGGGAGAGTGTCCTATCCGCATTTCCGGTTTGTACGGATTGTTGGGGTTGGAGGTCCGGGTCTTAGATTTTGAGGAACTTTTCCCATTTGATTTATTATTATATGCCTCCTTTATCTTCTGAACTAAAACCCGATTATCCCAAGGCTTGAGAAGAAAATCAGCGGCTCCGTTCTTCAGGGCTTTTACAGCCAGTTCTATATCTCCGTAGGCGGTCAGCATCACTACGGGAAGTGTGGGGTGAATCTCATGAATACGTTTCAGCCAGTACAATCCTTCGTTGCCGCTATTGATGCCTGCCGAGAAATTCATGTCAAGAATTACAATATCAATGGAAGTGGTAGTGAGCAGTGTCGTTATCTGATTAGGATTGGCTGCTGTACGCACTGCACTGAATTCATTTTCGAGCAGAAGCTCCAGTGAAGCCAACACACTTTTATTATCATCTACTATTAAAATAGTTCCGTTTTCCATCATATGGTAAGATTGGGGGATCCGTTTGGGCAAACGAATCTTTAGTTTCGGGTAAAGATATTCGTTTTTGCCTTTCTCCGCAAGAGAGTGTCCAATTATTAGACGTTTTATGAAACATTTCCTAAAACTCCGATTGATTTGTGGCATATTGGGAACCTAAACGTTGAATTATTGCGGTTTACGCGCATATTATAGCGGTTTTCATTGACGGTGTCTAATTATTAGACACTATGGTGTGTAATAATTGGACGGGAATGATGTATTCTGTAACGCTATATGTTTTGTAATCAGTTGTTTAATAGTCGTGGCATCATGTTTGCTTTTTTATCAGTATAGAACCAAACGTATATATACAGACAAATGAAGAATGTTTTCTTTTTACTATTTTTATTTCCCTTGATTGCATATGCCCAACCGGTGATGAGCTTGGACGAATGCATCCGCCTGGCGTGGAAACAGAATCCCTCCATACGTAACAGTGCCATCAATATAAAGGAAGCACGGACAGATTATGCTGCCGCTATCGGCACATTTCTTCCCCGTATAGCAGCTAATGCAGAAACGGGAAAGCGTTTCGGGCGTTCGATAGATCCGAATACCAATGGTTATACGGAAAAGACTTTTGAGGAAGGAACAGTAGGGCTTGATATGACCTTGTCTTTGTTTGAGGGCTTTTCGCGTATCAATCAGGTTCGTTTTCAGAAAATAAACAGGGAACGCAGCGAGTGGGAACTGAAAGACAGGCAGAATCAACTCGCTTATCAGGTGACGGACGCTTATTGTAAACTGATTTTAGAACGGAAACTTCTGAATTTGGCTTGGGAGCAAAAGCGTTTGAGTGAGCGGTATCTGGAGCAAACCGAAGTATTTGTGGAGTTGGGCTTAAAATCTGTTTCGGACTTGCAGGAAGTGAAAGCCCGTCAGGAAGGGGATATATACCGTTGTCAATCCCGTGCCAATAACTGTCGGTTGGCATTGCTGCATTTGGAACAGTTGATGAACTTTCAACCGGGCGACACACTTGTCATTCAGGATACGATTGCGGAATGGAACCATCTCCCTTTATTGCCATTCCCGTCTGCGGAAACATTGTACAGTCAATCTTTGGAAACGCTTCCGGCTATGCACGTGA
>CAKUYM010000401.1 GCA_934716785.1 uncultured Bacteroides sp.
GTGAGACCAATGCCAGTATCCAGTTAGTCTTGGCCATATTCACTCCGGAACCTGCCAATGACAGACCGATAAGGATAATTACAGGTCCGATGACCACAGGCGGAAAGAGGTGTTCGATTACTTTCACCCCCTGCCATTTAACGAGCGCACTCATCACAAAATAGACCAATGCCACTCCCGCCATGCCGGACAATGTGCCGGGCAGTCCGTAAAGTTCTGTCGCCTTGATAATAGGAGCTATAAAAGCAAAACTGCTTCCTAAGAAGATAGGAACTTTTCCACGTGTCACAGCATGAAAAATAAGCGTACCAATTCCTGCCGTAAACAGGGCTGTCGAGGGGTCGAGCCCCACCAATAACGGTACGAGTACCGTAGCCCCGAAAGCCACAAACAAGAATTGTACTCCCACCACTCCTTTCCTAAAAGGTGTTAGATTATTTGAATCCATAAAAGCTATTAATGTAAATAATTGAGCGCAAAATTAATCTTTTCAGACAATTTAACAACCTTTTCTGCCAAAAAAATATCCAAACCGAGAGTTTATTTGTTGTTAATAATGTGTAACTTCGCACAGCGAAAAAACAATATGAACATTTTATAACTTTATAATATATTTCCTATGATATTTACAGCAGAAAACACCTTACTCATCGGTTCCATCTTACTTTTCGTCAGCATTGTAGTCGGCAAGACAGGCTATCGCTTCGGAGTGCCCACCCTATTACTGTTTCTCGTTGTGGGAATGGTATTCGGGAGCGACGGCTTCGGGCTTCAGTTCCACAACGCCAAAGAGGCACAATTTATCGGTATGGTGGCCTTGAGCATCATTTTGTTTTCGGGCGGTATGGATACCAAATTCCGAGAAATCAAACCGATTTTAGGTCCGGGCATCATGCTGTCTACAGTCGGCGTGCTACTGACAGCTCTCTTTACGGGATTGTTTATATGGTGGCTGTCGGGCATGAGTTGGACCAATATCTACCTGCCTATCACCACTTCCCTGCTCTTGGCGGCAACAATGTCATCCACGGATTCGGCTTCGGTATTCGCCATCCTCCGTTCACAAAAGATGAACTTGAAGAATAATCTCCGCCCGATGTTGGAGTTGGAGAGCGGAAGTAACGACCCGATGGCATACATGCTTACCATTGTCCTGATTCAGTTTATCCAATCGGCCGGCATGGGTGTCGGTGCAATTGCTCTATCCTTTATCATCCAATTTATCGTAGGTGCCGCTGCCGGATATATACTCGGCAAATTGGCTATCCGGATGTTGAACAAACTTAATATTGACAATCAGGCGCTGTATCCTATTTTATTGTTAGCTTTCGTCTTCTTTACTTTCTCCATCACCGACCTGCTGAAAGGTAACGGCTATCTGGCCGTATATATCGCAGGTATAATGGTGGGAAACAACAAGATAATGCATCGTAAAGAAATCTATACGTTCATGGACGGACTGACCTGGCTGTTCCAAATCATCATGTTCCTCTGCTTGGGATTATTGGTGAATCCCCACGAAATGCTGGAAGTAGCAGCCGTGGCCTTGCTGATCGGTGTGTTTATGATTGTCATCGGCCGACCGCTAAGCGTGTTCCTCTGCCTGCTCCCATTTCGTAAAATAACGATGAAATCACGCTTCTTCGTGTCATGGGTAGGATTGCGCGGTGCAGTCCCCATCATCTTCGCCACTTATCCGGTGGTAGCAGGAGTCGAGGGCTCGAATATTATCTTCAATATCGTATTCTTCATCACTATCGTCTCACTGGTGGTGCAGGGCACTACCATCTCTTTTGTGGCACGCCTGCTACACCTCTCCGAACCGTTGGAGAAAACAGGCAACGACTTCGGGGTCGAACTGCCGGAGGAGATTGATTCCGACCTCAGCGACATGACCGTCACCCGGGCGATACTCGAAGAAGCCGACACGCTGAAAGACATGAATCTACCCAAAGGCACACTGGTAATGATCGTGAAGCGTGGAGACGAATTTCTGATTCCCAACGGAACGCTGAAATTGCACGAAGGAGACAAACTCCTGCTTATTTCCGAAAAGTCCAAGGAAGAGGGTGAATTGTGACACCCTCTCCGCCGGGAGACATTGCCAGACCGACCTCCGTTAATTAACCGTAAAACTTATTTTTAAAATTCAGTTTACACTTATAAAGTATTATTTTTGCGCAGTTTTAAACTAAATGTGCAAAAACGAATGGAACAAGAACATCAGTTCATTGATTATATTGAGCAAAGTATCATCAAAAACTGGGACAGAGATGCCTTAACTGACTATAAAGGGATCACCCTTCAATATAAAGACGTGGCGCGTAAAATCGCAAAATTTCACATTGTACTGGAAAGTGCCGGAATCCAACCCGGAGACAAGATAGCAGTAAGCGGACGCAACAGTGCCCACTGGGCGGACACTTTCTTGGCAACGATTACCTATGGAGCCGTTATCGTTCCTATCCTACATGAATTCAAGGCTGACAATATTCACAATATCGTCAATCACTCCGAAGCCAAATTGCTGTTTGTAGGAGACCAGGCATGGGAGAACCTGAATGAGAATGTCATGCCTTTATTGGAAGGTATCGTCTTGCTGAACGACTTTTCAATCTTGGTGTCGCGAAACGAGAAGCTCACTTATGCCTTCGAGCACCGGAATGCCATTTACGGGCAACGGTATCCCAAGAATTTCCGTCCGGAGCATATCTGCTACCGGAAAGACAAGCCGGAAGAACTCGCCATTATCAATTATACATCGGGCACTACCGGATATTCGAAAGGAGTTATGCTCCCCTATCGCAGCATTTGGTCGAACGTGGCTTATTGTTTCGAAATGCTTCCAGTCAAGCCGGGAGACCACATCGTCTCCATGCTTCCGATGGGACATGTATTCGGCATGGTGTACGATTTTCTGTACGGTTTCTCAGCCGGCGCGCATATCTATTTCCTTACACGCATGCCGTCTCCGAAAATCATTGCGCAATCTTTCTCGGAAATCAGGCCAAGAGTGATTTCGTGTGTCCCGCTAATTGTAGAAAAGATTATCAAGAAAGATATCCTTCCGAAGGTGGACAGCAAGATTGGCAAACTGTTGCTTAAAGTGCCTATTGTAAATGATAAAATCAAATCATTGGCACGCCAGGCTGCAATGGAAATATTCGGTGGCAACTTTGATGAGATCATTGTCGGCGGCGCTCCTTTCAACGCGGAAGTAGAGGCTTTTCTCCAGAAGATAGGATTCCCCTACACCATTGCTTACGGTATGACCGAATGTGGTCCGATTATCTGTTCCAGCCGTTGGGATACGTTGAAATTAGCGTCCTGCGGAAAAGCAGCCACACGAATGGAAGTGAAAATTGATTCGCCGGACCCCAAGACCCATGCAGGAGAAATAATCTGCAAAGGAGAAAATATGATGTTGGGATACTACAAGAATCCCGAAGCTACCGCACAGATCATCGACGTGCACGGCTGGTTGCACACAGGCGACCTCGGAACGATGGATGAAGATGGATATGTAACCGTTCGCGGCCGCAGCAAAAATCTGCTTCTTACTTCAAGCGGGCAGAATATCTACCCCGAAGAGATTGAAAGCAAATTGAACAATATGCCGTATGTCTCGGAATCCATCATCGTCTTGCAACATGAGAAATTGGTGGCTCTTATCTATCCCGATTTTGACGATGCTTTCGCACATGGGCTACAGCAGGCTGACGTGCAGAAGGTGATGGAGCAAAACCGCACCGAGCTGAATCAGCAACTGCCTAACTATTCGCAGATAAGCAAAATAAAGATTCATTTCGAGGAGTTTGAAAAGACTGCAAAAAAGTCAATCAAACGCTTTATGTATCAAGAGGCAAAAGGATAAACTTGCAAGGAATAGACTGACTTACAAGAATTATTTGATATACAATATGAGTAAGTCCTGATTCTGAAACAGAGTTTTATCTACTCTCAGAATCAGGACTTTCTTTATATCCTTTATATCATTAGCAAAATTATTTGTGCAACAGAATATC
>CAKUYM010000402.1 GCA_934716785.1 uncultured Bacteroides sp.
GGGAAAGTAGTGGATGTTTTGAATGAAGGTATGCCAGGTGTAAATGTACAGGTTAAGGGCACTACCAGTGGAACCATTACTGATATGGATGGTAACTTCTCTATTTCTATTCCTAATGCTAAATCAGTATTAGTATTTACGTTTATTGGTTATGTAAAGCAGGAGGTGGTTGTCGGCAATCAATCTAAGCTGACTATCCAGATGAAAGATGATACGCAAAGTTTGGATGAAGTTGTTGTTGTCGCTTATGGAACATCTCGTAAGGGAGATTTGACAGGAGCGCTGACGACAATGAAGCCGGACGTGAATGAGGCCGCGAAAGCTATTTCTATAGATAATCTGCTGGAAGGAAAAGTGGCCGGTTTGGTTGTGAGTACTGCTTCCTCCAATCCGGGGGCAGCTTCGTCAGTAACAATTCGTGGAGCCAGTTCGTTACGGGGAGATAATCAGCCTCTTTATGTAATTGATAATATACCGCAGGCTTCTACCGGTGAATTTGCATCTTCGGGTATTGGCGGAGATTTTCAGATTGCTCAAGATCCGTTGTCTTCATTGAATCCGGCCGATATTGAGGATATTACAATCTTAAAAGATGCTTCCTCTACTGCTATCTATGGTTCTCGTGGAGCAAATGGAGTGATATTGATTACTACTAAAAAGGGAAAGGAAGGAAAAGCAAAGGTGAATGCTTCGGCAACTTTTACTATTGCTAATGCAAGTAGGCTGTTGGAAATGATGAATTTGGAAGAATATGCAGCTTATCAGAATTCAAGAATTACGGATGACAAAGTACCTTTTCATATCGTAGGAAATGAGGTAAGATATGTATTTAATGGAACTTATGACAGATATAATCCTTCTGATCCGGAAACTTACAATATAGTAAATTATCGTAATTGGCAGAAAGAAATCTATGCTTCTGCTTTTTCTCAGAACTATTCAGTATCAGTAAACGGTGGTACGGGTAAGACTACTTATTATATTTCGGCTAATTTTAAGGATGTTAATGGCACAGTGAAGCAAACAGGTCTGAAGCAAGGAGATTTGCGGGCCAATCTAAGTGCACAACTGTCTAAGTCTGTAGATTTGAATATGTCGTTGAGTGGGTCTTTACGACAAAATGATATGATGGCGGGTGGCAATACGCTTGGTGGTGCTACCGGTGCTATTTCGCGTACAGCTTTAGATTACGCTCCTTTTGAGTTGCCGGAAAACGACCCGTCTTTCACTAATGAAAATAAGACAAACGTATTCAGTTGGTTGAATGACTATGTAGATTTGACTGATGATAAGACTTTCAAAGCCAGTCTGAATTTGAATTGGAAAATAAACAAGTTTTTTACTTATAGTCTTCGTGCCGGTGGCAATATTAATACGAACGACCGTAAAAGATGGTATGGCATGCAATTGTATCAAGGAATGAATAATCAGGGGTATCTGGCAACTTCTAATCTTTCAAAAAGTAACTATTCTGTAGAAAATATAGTTAATTATAATACGAAACTTGGCACTATAGGCACGTTAGGTGCTACAGTCGGCATGACTTATGATGATTATAATTTCCTGAATAAGAATGTGATTGGAAAGAACTTCACGATGTTTGAGTTCCGTGAAAACGGAATGCACATGGCAGGTGATGTGATTACATCACAACCTATACAAAAAGATTATCAATTGCTTTCTTATTTGGGTAGAGTTAATGTTAGTCTGCTTGATAAATATTTGATTACAGCTTCTTTGCGTGCTGATGGCTCCAGTAAGTTTGTAAAAAGTAATCGTTGGGGATATTTCCCTTCTGCATCTGTTGCATGGCGTATGGAACAAGAAGAATTCTTGAAGGATGTTTCATGGCTGAGTCAGTTAAAGTTACGTTTGAGCTATGGTACAACCGGAAATCAGAGTATTGATCCTTATACCACATTTTCTATGTATGGACAAGGATCAGGTGAAATCTCATATGCGGATGGTAATGGAAATAAAACGACTGCAATGGTAGTAACCAATTTGTCAAACAGCAGTTTGAAGTGGGAAAGAACATCTTCATGGAATATAGGATTTGACTTTGGTTTGTTTAATTCCCGTTTGAGTGGTGCATTGGATATTTATCAGAAGAAAACAACGGATTTGCTGATTTCCAGAAATTTGCCTGGATCGGCCGGATTTTCCTCTACTTACTACAATCAAGGTTCATTGAATAATAAAGGCGTTGAATTTTCTTTGAATGCACAAATCATAGACAATTCTGCTTGGAAATGGTCTGTCAGTGGCAACATTGGTGCCAATAAGAATAAAATTCTTGATTTAGGTTTGTTGCCTGCTGATTTTGGATGTTTAGGAGAGAGAGTCGGATATTATGGCAATAGCTTGGGAGACCATTTTGGAGTAGGACATATATTCTTGTCAGGAGAAGCTCCAGGATTGTTCTATGGTTATGTGACTCAGGGGATTGTACAGAAAGAAGATATAACAGATAATGGAATTAAATACATCAAACAGGATGGAAGCGTAGGATATTACCAAACGGTAAATCAAACGATACCGGTGGCCGGTGACGTGAAATATGTGGATAGAAATGGAGATGGTGTAGTAGATGATAATGACCGTGATATTATAGGCAATCCGAATCCGGATTTCACTTATGGCTTCCAAACGAAAATATCTTGGAAATCCTTATCGTTATCGGCATCTTTCAATGGGGTACAGGGCAGAGATATTTTGAATGTAGGCAATCGTTATAATAATACTCCGGGAACCAAATCGAATAATGTGACTCGTGAAGCATTCCAACATATGTGGACGGAGGAAAATCCGGGCAATTTGTATCCGAAGTCAACATTTGTAGTACAAAACATGGTGATGGACCGCTATATAGAAGACGGAAGTTATTTGCGCTGTTCTGATATTACATTGGGATATATACTTCCTACACAATGGACAAATAAGATTGGTATAAAGAATGCGTCTGTTTATGCTTCTGTAAAAAATGCATTTGTGATAACGGATTATAAAGGCTATGATCCGGAAGTAAATAGTTTTGCTTTTGACGGCTTGCGTCCGGGTGTTGATATGAACTCATATCCTACTCCTCGTTCATTTGTGTTTGGCTTAAATTTAACATTCTAATTTCTAAAATTACGAAGATATGAAAAATATTAAATATTATATATTGTTATTAGCGACAGCTTGCTGTTTTTCATCTTGTATCTCTTGGTTGGATGAGGATCCGGTATATTCTCAAAATAATGCAGTAGTTTTTTCATCAAAAAGTAATGCTGAATTGGCTTTGCTGGGATGTTATGGATATATGACGACAACAGGAGCGTATGGGCAGATGTGGCAGGAGTTGCCTATCATAGCTTCCGGATTTGCTTTCGGGCAGCGTACAGCTTCTACGGCAATCTCTTTGGAAGCTGTGCCAAGCGATGAGTTGATTCCTATAGCTTGGAACGGGATGTACAAAGTTGTGACTGAAGTAAATGCTTTTCTGGAAAGTTTGGACAGAAGCAGTTTAAGTGATGCAGATAAGGTACAGATGGGGGGAGAAGCTAAATTCCTAAGAGGATTAGCCTATTATAATTTGGTCTCTTTGTTTGGTGATGTGCCATTAAAAATCGCGGCATCTTCATCGGATGGTATTTCCGTTCCTCGCTCTCCTCAAGCGGAAATATTGGCACTGGTGGTTCAAGACATGAAAGATGCTATGGCTACAGATAGCAAGATTGTAGACGGACGTGCAAATTCATGGGCTGCAAAGGCTTTCTTAGGTAAGGTTTATTATAAAATGGCATGCTTGGGCATTGATGAGACTGCCAATTGGACAAATGCCAAGAATATGTTCGATGATGTTTATGAAGCTCATATTTTTGATCTTGAACCGAAATTCGGAGACTTGTTTGGTGATTATGTTACAGGATCAAAGGAGGCTATTTTTCAGTTGAATTTTACAACTTCTTCTACCGTTTGCTTTAATCGTGCAAGTAATCGTTTTGCTCCGCCGCAGGCTACTACAGGAATCTCATGGGG
>CAKUYM010000403.1 GCA_934716785.1 uncultured Bacteroides sp.
CTATTACGGTGCTGCGGATACTGTTGTAGGCATGGCATTCGGATACATCAAAGAGATTGTCGACTTTACAAAACGAACAAGTATCATATAAAACGAATAAGTATCGTATAAATCGTATAATAAGATTATGAGACGAACTTTATTAACTTACACACTTGCTTTCGCCCTTCTTCCGTCATATGCGGGAGAAGGCGGAAGCCCTCCCGCCCAAAAGAACCTGTTGATAGATTATGTAGATCCTTTCATCGGGACGACTAACTTCGGGACTACCAATCCCGGCGCCATCTGTCCGAACGGTATGATGTCTGTCGTTCCTTTCAATGTGATGGGCTCCTCTGACAACAAATATGACAAGGATGCCCGATGGTGGTCTACGCCCTATGAATATACCAACTGCTTCTTTACCGGATATGCCCATGTGAACTTGAGCGGAGTAGGTTGCCCCGAATTGGGATCGCTGTTACTGATGCCCACTACCGGAGAGCTGAATGTGGACTACAAAGAATACGGCAGCAAATACAAAGACGAACAGGCCTCGCCGGGCTATTACTCCAATTTCCTGACCAAGTATAACGTAAAAACGGAAGTTTCAGCTACGCCGCGCACAAGCATCGCCCGTTTTACTTTTCCGAAAGGCAAAAGCCATATATTATTGAATTTGGGGGAAGGACTGACGAATGAAAGCGGTGCCATGCTTCGCCGTGTAAATGATAGCGAAGTGGAAGGCGTGAAACTGCTCGGTACTTTCTGCTATAATCCCCAAGCTGTATTTCCTATTTATTTTGTGATGCGGGTAAAGAAGACGCCTGCCGCAACAGGGTATTGGAAGAAACAACGCCCGATGACAGGCGTGGAGGCCGAATGGGATCCGGATCAGGGAAAGTATAAACTGTACACCCGCTACGGAAAGGAGATTGCTGGCGATGATATCGGTACTTATTTTTCTTTCGATACGGAAGAGGGCGAACAGGTGGAAGTGCAGATGGGAGTCTCTTTTGTCAGCATAGAGAACGCCCGGCTAAATCTGGATCGCGAACAAGCCGGAAAGGATTTTGAACGGATTCATGCCGATGCACGTGCGAAATGGAATGAGGACTTGTCACGCATAACGGTAGAGGGCGGCACAGATGCCCAGAAAACGGTATTCTATACAGCGCTTTATCATTTGCTGATCCATCCCAACGTACTGCAAGATGTAAACGGAGAATATCCGGCAATGGAAAGTGACAAGATTATGACAACAAAGGGCGACCGCTATACGGTGTTCTCTCTTTGGGATACTTATCGCAATGTTCATCAGTTGCTGACTTTGGTATATCCGGAACGGCAGATGGAAATGGTGCGCACTATGCTTGATATGTATAGGGAGCACGGTTGGCTGCCTAAATGGGAGTTGTATGGAAGAGAGACGCTGACAATGGAAGGCGACCCCAGCATTCCGGTCATTGTAGATACATGGATGAAAGGGTTGCGTGACTTTGACGTTGACTTGGCTTATGAGGCGATGTACAAATCCGCTACACTGCCGGGAGCGGAGAATCTGATGCGTCCAGACAATGATGATTATATGTCAAAAGGATACGTGGCTCTTCGTGAGCAGTATGACAATTCCGTATCCCATGCGCTGGAGTATTATATAGCCGACTTTGCACTTTCCCGTTTTGCGGAGGCATTGGGAAAGAAAAAGGATGCGGAAATGTTTTATAAGCGTTCTTTAGGATATAAGAATTATTACAGCAAGGAGTTCGGAATCTTCCGCCCGCTTCTTCCTGACGGCACCTTCTATAGTCCGTTCAATCCCCGACAGGGTGAGAACTTCGAGCCGAATCCCGGTTTCCATGAAGGAAGTGCCTGGAATTATACGTTCTATGTGCCGCACGATGTATATGGGTTGGCAAAACTGATGGGAGGGAAGAAACCTTTTATCGATAAACTGCAAATGGTCTTTGATGAAGGTCTTTATGATCCGGCCAACGAACCGGATATCGCCTATCCTCACTTGTTCTCATACTTCAAGGGTGAGGAATGGCGCACGCAGAAAGAGACGCAACGTCTGTTGGAGAAGTATTTCACCACGAAGCCGGATGGCATTCCGGGGAATGACGATACTGGGACAATGTCTTCTTGGGCTATCTTCAATATGATAGGCTTCTATCCGGATTGTCCCGGTGTGCCCGAATATACGCTGACAACTCCGGTGTTTGACAAAGTGACGATTCGTCTGGATCCGAAATGGCATAAAGAAAAGGAATTGGTGATTGAGAGCAACCGCACCCAGCCGGGAACTCTATACATTGATAAGATTCTGTTGAACGGAAAGAAGTTCAATAAGTATCGCATCACACATGACGAACTTGTTCATGGTCAACATATATATTTTGATTTGAAGTAACACACAGTGTTCATAGGTATCGTTTTTGGGTTGACAGGGCTGTCGGACTATTTAGGGTTCGACAGCCCGTTTTTTACATTTATCCCTGTTGACAGTGCAGTAAAGACAGGAAAACTCAAATAAAAAGCACGTGGAGGATCTTTATATAGGATTAAATAATTATTTTGATTAGCTTCAACTTTCTTCCCCTTTTCTTTGTTCTCCTAAACAAAATAGACTACTTTTGTCTCTATCCTTATGGATAGCAAAGGTCGAAACACAGTTGCCACAGGGCACAGAGCTACATTGCATTGTAATGCAGCTCCGTGGTTGGGATTTGGAACGGATGGAAGAGATAAAAATATGAATTTATGAAAGCATTATTTCTTGATATTGACGGCGTATTGCAGCCTTGTGGACGCCAGGAGCGTTTTTCGCATAAAGACGAGATACCTTCTATTTGCAAACAGTTGAACCAAACGGTTAAAACGGACTTCGATTATGAAGCTTATGTGGGTAATTCCTATTCTAATGCGTGTGACATTGGCGCTGTTTATTTCGATTGGGATAAACCTTCGATAGAACGTTTGCGTAAAATACTGGAAATGACAAGTGCGCGCATCATTCTATCATCCGATTGGCGTGAAGGGGGCATAAAACGTATGAAAGGATTCTTGGCTATTTACAATCTGGACAGTTATCTGGATGATGCGACTTATTGTATCCTTGACGAGCAGCGTTACAATCCGGAATATAGCCAAACCACGGAAGCATGGAACAATATTCAGCGCATACTCTACAAACGTTTTTGCGAACTCTATCCGGCTGATCCCAATAAATGGTTTGATGGAGTTGATAACCGGGTAGTCGAAATTCGCGAATATCTGGACCGTCACTCTGAAATTACCTCTTTTGTAGCCTTGGATGACCGAAACTTGACAAAAGGACTGGACGGGCATTTTGTTCATACCAAAAATTATATTTCGGAAGAAGATGTACAACAATGCATTGAGATTCTTAACCGGGAAGACGGGCCTTTTCTTTTGGATGAAACCATGCATACACCGGAATTAAAAGAATGGAGAGAAACATTTGTACGGACATAGAAAACAAGTCCACAGATAGATTGTCAGTGTTTTTATTCATTTCCATCCCCTCTTCACCTTTTGCTTCAAAAGCCGATGAATAGGTAGATACAGGGTGAAGGGGCTATCTTTCACCCACCTTTCATCAGTGCATCTGTTTGTTGAATCTAAAGCTATGCTTTAGGATGTGTAAAGCATAGCTTTAGCCTGCTTAAAACGATGCTTTACAAAAACAAAAGTCGAAGAGTTTGTTTCATTCATTTAGTGCCTTTGATATAAATATTCCAATGTTTGTTTCAATTACTGAGAAGAAAGATATATGCTTATAGCATAATTAATTTAGCTATAAGCATATTCCGATATGCTATAATGAAAACCGGATATGCTATAATGAAAATCGGGAGTGAACACCCTGTGAAGGAGTGCCCTTCACCCGTAAACATTGATGGATAGGGGAAAGTGAAGGGTGAAGGCTTTTAAGATAACTTTTTCTTTTCCGAAATTAAATGGTTAGTTTGTCGGATAAATCTTGAATCTGTTGAGTACAAATCAAC
>CAKUYM010000404.1 GCA_934716785.1 uncultured Bacteroides sp.
CATGGATCTTGATGTTGACACCCGGCACGGGAACCCCATTCTCATCCACTACCTTTCCTTGCACCTTGATGCTCTCTTGTTTGGGTTCTGCCGTGCGGTTAGTCTCTTTGGAAGTCACCGTGATGAACTGTTTGTCGATGGTGTACTCCAACGGCTTGTTGCCGATAATTTGCTTCATGGCATCGTGAATATCCTTTGCACGGATTGTCCCGTTCACGCCATACTTGTTTACATCTTCCGTAATGAACATGATTTTGTAGTCTGTCACTTTTTCCAAGCGTTTGAATACTTGGGGAAGCCGCTCGTTTTTCACTTCAAGCACAATCTCCTTACCTTTCCCTGCCTGGGCGGTCATTGTGGCCGGGCAGAGCTGGATAAGCAGGAAGGCTAAAATGAAAATAACTGAAAACTTTCTCATAAACTATTAACATTATATAATTAGACCTTTACTGTTAAATCGGAATCCACTAACAATAAGACACCCCTAAAATTGATTTTTTTCAAAAAAAGATTGATTTGTGCCCTAAAAAGGTTGCACTATTTTATAATTGGGAAAGGTATTCTCTTCATTTTGAAAGAATAGGTCCAAGCGGCGAAATGTAAATAACAGCAAAAAGAATAGAATATTAACAGAATGAGCATGTACTCTCCCGATATCCGCTTTTTTGTGCGGACACCGGAAGAATACAATGCTGTAAAGAAAATATATGAGAGAGTTATGTTTCGTTTATCGGATATACAGTGTGTTGCCGCTCAGCGTGGCATGAATTTTTTTCATATGGTTCAGCAGGCTTATCGCCCGTTCAAGCGTTTCGCTGCGCACACAGAAATAGCGGATACGCATATCCGTCAGTTCCTTGTTCTCAAATACAACGTTGATGTTGTACCAGCGTCCCAGCTCTTGCGTTACATCCATCAGCGGCATATTGTCAAAGTAGAAATATCCGTCTTTCCAGTAGACGTAAGCGTCCGTATCTACGTTCTTGACAGCGAAAGTCTCGTTCTCGCGCCATTGGGCATCCTCGCCGGGCTTTAGAAAAACTGCATTTTCGCGGTTCTCACTGTCGCTGACTTGCACCCGCCCGTTGATAAGTGTCACATGAGAATCGCGGGACACGTAATTGCGCACATTCAGCTCCGTACCCAATACCTGTATCTGCATGCGGTCTGTGCTGATGATAAAGGGGCATTCCGCATTTTTCGCCACTTTGAAGTAGGCTTCCCCCTTCAAACGTACCGCTCTGGTGGAGCCGGTGAACCGTGACGGATACTCCAGACTGCTTTCCGCATTCATCCAGACGATGGTTCCGTCTTCGAGGGTGATCTTGAAATCCCGTCCTCTCGGAGTGGAAAGGCGGTGCATCTCGATATCATCTCCGGTTGCATCCGCATTGTTTTTGGCGGTGTAGGCAAGTGCAAGCGTATCTTTGTTGCTGAGTGAGGTGCCTACCGCTTCCAACACTTCCTCGCGCGTGTCTTGCGCAAGGGCTATCCGGTCGCCTGCGCTTGTTTGCAGCATCACTTGCTGCACGCTGTCGATGGCCTGAAAGGCAATTATTTCATGCCTTGACGTCGGCAGGCCTACCAACCATGTGTACAGAAATACGATCAAGAAAGACGCGGCAATCCCCGTCAGCGTCCCCCATAAGAAACGGTGTGACTTATCTTTGTCTTTCCGCCCCTTTGGGCGGAATGCCTGCCACTCCTTCTCAACATCGGGAGCGTCATTGTCACATCGGCGTATCACAGCGTTCTTGCAGTTTTGCAGTTCCCGGCAAGCACGCATGACCTCCTCGTCCTGCATGATTGATGCAAGTTCTTCATCGGACAGTTGTTTGCCGTCTTCCATCAATCTGACGATTCGTTCCAGTTCTTCTTCCTTTATGTCTTCTTTCTTATTCATAGATTGTAACAATCTGTTTGTTATATATCGTATTCAATCCTGTTTTGTACACTGCTTATTTGCTTTCTTTAGCAATTGCCGCCCTGAATGCTTTCAAAGCGTTAACGATGTGCTTGCGCACGGCACTGACACTGATGCCGAGTTCATCGGCTGTCTCGCTGTATGTTTTCTTTTGGAAGTAGCACATTTCGAGGATGGTACGGGTCTTGGGAGTGAATTTGTCAAGCATACTGTACATTTCCGAGATTTGCTGTTCCATCTCCTCGCACGTGTCGTCTTCGCTACTTTCGCTGTACATATACATATAGAAATCCGCATACCGGGCTTTTGCCGTTTCATGGCGGAGGTAATCGACACACTTGTTGCGTATCAGCGAATACATATAACCGGTCAGGTTGAACTGCTCCTTCTGATGAGAGAATGCCCATGCCTGCTCGAAGGCATCGCCCACGATATCCCTGCACACTTCCTTCTCACCTATCATTTGAAAGGCAAAATAATAGAAGCGGGAATAGTTCCCCTTAAAAAACAGTTCAAACTCAGTCTCTTTTTCCAATACTCCGAACGTTTTGATTCCTTTATTAATTCAGTTGAGAGTTGCGTGCAAAAATAATGCTTTTGTCTCTATCTCAAAAAACTTTAGTGAAAAAACGAAAGGAGGAGCCGGTCGGAAAAAGAAAAATGTCAGTTTCCTTTCTGCATGCGTTCTTTCTTGGCGTATTCGTCCTCTTCACCCAATAGCGCGTTTTTCAGCTTGTCGGCAAAGGCTGTGACGTAAGCTCCGCCCACAAACTTGTTGTACAGGGTGCCGTCCGGATTAATCAGCAGGTAGGTGGGGTACACCTTGACTCCGAATTTGTTCTTGAGCATCTTGCCGTCGCCCTCCTTCTCCATGTTCACCTTGATGGTGATGAACTGGTAGTTCATGAAATTCCCGATGCGGGTGTCTCTGAAGGTGGTGGCCAGCATCTTCTTGCAGGGAGCACACCATGAAGCGTAGCAGTCTACGAATATGCGTTTGTTTTCCGCTTTGGCTTTGGCCAATGCTTCTTCGTAGGAGATGTCGAGAAACTGCACGCCTTTCCCTTCGTCATAGATGGTGTCTTTCTTCTGCAAGTCCTCGTTCTTCTTTATCCTTTTTTGCAGTTCCTTTTGTTGGAAAGCCGCTACGTCTTTTCCTTCCGCCGCCATTGCTACATATTGCAGAAACTGCGGTGCGGGGGCTGCTCCGGCAAAACGTCCCAGTTCCTTTCCTTGCGGGCTGAATACGATGAAAGTAGGATAAGCCTTGATTTTAAACTGCTTTTGCAGTTCCGGTCCTTCTCCTTTCTCCATATCTATCTTGAAGGAGACGTATCCGGCGTTCATATATTGTCCTACCGAATCAGTGCAGAACACCTTCTCTGACATATAGTGGCAAGGCCTGCACCACGTGGCGTAACAATCGACAAACAGATTCTTATTCTCTTTTTTCGCCTTAGCCAATGCTTCGGCAAATGTCCCTTTTACGAATTCAATGCCTTTTTCTTGTGCTGCTATCGCGAGGGGCAGGATGGCGAATAACAGTTGGATGAATACTTTTCTCATACTCCGATTTTATTATTTAACTATGAATTTTGATTATGCTGTCTTATTATTTAAATCGGAAAGGCATATCAATCGGACACCCCGGAGAACCTAAAAATAATCTGAGGCGTAGTTTCTGCATCATTTCAACTTCTCTGATATGAATTTAAACGGGCTTTGACCACTTCACCGTCTTTCCTTACTATGATATTTTAAATCTGTGAAAATAAACCTTAAAAGTAACCATGCCCGAATACTTGCTTTTCCTGAATTATATTATTTGTCAAATGTATCATCCCGACTATGAAAAAACGGCTTATACTTTCATTCTATTCTTTGGCATATCTTTTCTATTAGTGATAAAATGTAATGTGTGTGATTGTTTTATCAAGCAAAATTGAATTCTAAATGTAAATTTACTGTCATTCGTCTTGCTGTATGAAATATTTATATGTTCAACTCACGGCTCTTTCATTTAAAGTAGAAATAATGATATATTGCCCCTTACCCGATTCATTGCGAATCGGGTATTTTTTTT
>CAKUYM010000405.1 GCA_934716785.1 uncultured Bacteroides sp.
GATGAGGAAGGTCGGTGGAAGTGATGCCTTTTCCTGAGTCGCTTACTGTCCATACCACTTCTTTCCCCTGCGGAGTCAGGGAGACGTTGATTTCTCCGTTGTGAGGAGTGTACTTCAATGCGTTGGATAGCAGGTTGCGCAATATCTTTTCCCAATATTCGGGCACAAAGTCAATGATGGTTTCCGTCTCTTTGCTGTTCAGCACGAGGTGAATGTTCTTCTGTGCGGCATAGGGCTTATAGGTCTCGATGGCCATACGCAAGAATATCACTATGTTGCCTTCACACCATTGGGGCGTGTACTCTTTTGACATAACTTTCGACATGTCGAGCAGTTGGTTGATTAACCTCAGCAATACCTGACCTTGCTTTTCGAGCGTATGGAGGGATTCTTCCCGTTCGTCAGACTTCAAGTCTGTGCGGTGTAGCCGTTCGGTCATACCAAGTATTACCGTGAGCGGAGTACGGAATTCGTGGGTCACATTGGTGAAGAATGAGGTACGCATCCGTTCCACTTCGCGCATAGCTCGTTGCGCCCGTATCCTCATACGGAGCAAGTAGGCGAGGGTAGCAAGCAACACTGACAGTAACAAGAAAATCACCAGCCCGCCAATCAGAATCAAGTGCTTGGCTTTCCGTTCGGCCGTTAGATTATTATTGGCTGCAATTACTTCGCGATGTCCTTTTTCTCGTTCGTAGTTTACACGCAAGTTGTTGATGGCCATGATATTCTTCTCATTTTTTACACTGTCTTGGTAGGCTTGCCTCTTGATGAAACAGTCCAAAGCTTTCGGGTAGTTGCTTTCGCTTTTGTATAATCTGTAATAGAGGTCGTATATTTCGCTAAGATGTTCTATTGATTTGATGTCGGTGGCAGTCTCCTTGGCTTTCTCCAGATACTTCAAGGCTTCAGCATGCCGGTTCTCCACCATGTTGATGCGTGCCAATGAGATGCAACTTTCCAACCAGTGCCAACTGTCTACATTTTTTGTCATAATCAGATACGCCTTTTCGTAGTTTTGGCGAGCTTCGATATATTCACCTTTTTTCTCGTTCAAACTACCTAAATATCCGTAACAGAGTGATATACCTAAGTCTGACTTGGCTTCACGGTTGTATCGGAGGGAGAGTGTGTAGTAATAGTAGGCCGAATCATATTGTTCTTTCCTGTCGAATATGGCTCCGATGTTGGCTGTATTGATGGCCTGTCCCAATGCACTTTTCAGCTTTTTCTCTCCGGCCATTGCCCTTCGAAACACAGTTTCGGCTGCTGTATAATTGCCTAAAGTAAGCATCACATTGCCCAGCCCGTTGAGTGACACGACTTTGTTTTTTTGTGCAGTGTATGTAGTGTCTTCTACTTTTTCTGCCAAGGCAAGCGCCTTGTAGTGATAATCAGATGCATCTTCTAATACACCGATACGGCGGAAATTGGTGCCTAACTCATTCAGTGCTTGAATCATAGCGGAAGTGTCGTGCAGTTGGGTGGCAATGCGGAATTCTTTTTCATGCATTTTGATAGCTTCGCCAAAGTCCGCCTTGTTCCGATAGCTCTTTCCAAGTCTTTTCAGGGCCATCATCTGTCCGTATAGATTTCCTTCTTGTTGATACTTCTCCAGCAGTATCTGTGTAGAGGCGATAGAACTACAAGTGTCGAGGGCGGTCTGAATCTCTCTGTTCCCGGTGTGGCTGCTATCGTTAAACGGTTGTTTTCGGCATCCGAAACAGAGATTGATAATAATGAGTATAAACAGAATGTAGTGTGTCCGTATTTTCATAGCTTTACTACAGAAAAGTAGTCTGATTAACGCCTGATGTATCTTGCTAAACCATATATATATCTTCTGAATCCGGGGCGGTAAGCGAGCAGATGGTCAAACCATCCTAATCTCTTATTCACGATTTTTACTACCATGCCCACATATACCATGGCAAAAAGAGTACCCACTCCCACTATCTGCCATTGCCATGAGCCGAGTAGGACGAAGCATAGCAATATGGCAATGGCTACTAAAGTGATGTCAACTCTTATCTTGGCTTTAGGAAAATCCATACCCGTCACATTGTGAATGGCGATAGTGATGCCTTCTCCCGGCATCGTGACAGAACCGCATTTTACTTCCAAAGCTATGCCAATGCCTAAAATTGTGCATCCGGCTATCTGGACGAGTGTATTTATGAAGATGTTATCTGAAACAAGCCACTGGGTGAGCAGCATGTTTAAGTCAATCAATGCGCCGAAGAAGAAACCGATGACGAGTTGGAATAACTGCACCCACTCGAAGTCTCGCCGGAGAATGAAAATCTGTGCTACGACAAACAGGGCATTCATTATAATGGTATATGTACCAATAGTCCATGCGGGTATGTAATTGATAAAAGAACCTGCTGATGACATAACGTATGGGATAGTGGAGATGACGCTTGAACCTAACTGACTGCGAACGCATACTGCCACTCCCAAAGTCATCACATAGAGCGAAATGAGCAACAAAACATGTTGCCATGTAAATGAAATGATAGAATCTTTGCTAATTGTTGACATATTCTCTTTAAAAATATGCAAAATTATTTATTTTCTATGATATTACCATAACATTTGCTTGGATTTTGTTTGTCATAGATATTAGCGAGTATATCCCTGTTGCATGCATTTTGCGCTATTAATAATTTTCTAATGTTTGTTGTACTTTTTTCTTTTTGGCAGTCTTTCTTGCTTTTACTAAGTTTTTAACATCAATTCCGTACGGATCGTTTAGTCCTTCACGGACAAAGATCTGAGTGCCGGTTTGGGGATCTTTAATAGATTCTATAGCTGTTTCTTTTATCACTTCTTTGGTTACTTGACAGGAAGTGATAAAGCAGAAAACCAACACAGCAAGAGTCATTTTGAAATATTTCATAACATTTGGGTTAGTGTAAGTCCATTATACCATCTTCTACCATCCGTACGACGCCTTTCTGTTTTGAATAGGCTTCCACCGCTCTCTCCTTTGATGAACAGGAAATAATTTTGATGGCAATGGCTTTGAAGTTATTATATTGGTAGAACACTTCATCGCCACGGTTTGCTGCCATTTCCAACAGTTGCTGTTTGCTCTCGTTGTTATCATAATATATGATGAAGCGGAAACCTTCTGTCTCAAAGTCCTTGCCGTCAATGGAGAGTATGCGAGCATCACCATTGTCGGGCAGCGGTTGGTATACCACAACTTCGACTTTCTTTTTGTTTGAATCGATACATTCAAAGCGATAGTTAGTGCCTGCTACAACTTGGTGGGATACTTTCTTTGGCGTTAACTTCAATTTCGGGTGAGAGAGGACTACTTTTTCAAATAGCTCTATCTCGTCTGATGTCAGTCTTGTACTTTTGCCAAAACCACCTACGATGCCTGTGTCTTTGACTGTTTCTTTGGATGATTGGCAGGAAAACAGACTTGTCAACAATATGATTGGTATTAATAGTAGCAATGAAGCTGAAGCTATGGATAATCTGTAGCGTTTCATAATCCTTATTGTATATTTTATTGCCCGTTGGCGGAATTAAAATGATAAATAATTAATGATTAAAATGCTCATATTATTGAATATTAGTATATTAAAGACAGTTGAACTGTTAATGGCTAATTTTCATATGTACAACTTATGTGCAATATTCGCAAAATATCTCGACATCTGCAAACAGATTGCAGGTAATTTGGTCAATGCGCGAGGAAATTTACCCGGATGTGGTGTTGTCCCTAAATTTTTAGACTTGGAAGTGATTGCTTTCAGTATGGCTTCTGAATTCTGAGAGAAGTCCCAATTAGGAGTCTTGAGGTTTTATTAATATAGAAAAAGTATGAGAAGACAAATATAATTGTCTAAAATATTAGTGTAACGTGAGTTTGATATAAGGATTAAAATTATTTGTTTGAATATTAGGAACATAGCGATAAAAGTTGTAAATTTATAGTGTCAAAAATAAAATAAAACGATTATCACTATG
>CAKUYM010000406.1 GCA_934716785.1 uncultured Bacteroides sp.
TATATATACTATGTTGAAGACTATCTTGTCTATCTCCGGCAGACCGGGATTGTACAAACTTATTTCGCAAGGAAAAAACATGTTGATTGTCGAATCAATCAATGCAGAGAAGAAACGTTTTCCCGCTTATGGTAATGAAAAGATTATTTCATTGGCTGATATAGCAATGTACACGGACGATGCAGAAGTTCCTTTGTATAACGTGCTTGAAGCGATTAAAGAAAAAGAGCAGTCGGCTGCGGCTTCTATCGATCCTAAAAAAGCTACCCCCGAACAGTTGCGTGAGTATCTGGCAGAAGTGTTGCCGAACTTTGATCGCGAACGTGTGTATGTTGCTGATATAAAGAAACTGGTTTCATGGTATAATATTTTAATCTCCAATGGCATCACGGAGTTTAAACCGGAAGAGACTAAGGCAGAAGAGAAAGAAGCAGCGGCAGAATAACCGGTGCGCTTGCTTGAATATATAAAAGGATGTGATAACCGATTTAAATGGTTATCATATCCTTTTTTTGTAAAATCGATTCGAGAAATATTAGTATATATTGAGAAACCTTTACTTTGAATAAATAACCTGTATTTATATTATTAAATATACTGCTTTTTGTGTATCTTTGTCACCGTTCATGATTCACAGGTTATGAACACAAATAATATGATACAGTATGGAGAAGAAAAGTGTTTAAGGGGATGGAGATGATAACAAATAAAGAATTGAATGTCTGTTTAGACAAAGAAGCGCGAACACTATGTCTGACAAAGTTATTGTCGGGTACAATGGTTTTCTTATATGATTCTCAAGGTAAGTTAGAGGGAAAATACCAGTTTGCACAGCCTTCACTTACTATAACAATTCCTTCAAAAGGAGTCTATGTTTTAGTGATGAGCCATCCGAACTGCCAACCCGAAGTTAGAAGAATCGAAGTGTAAGAATAAAAAAAAGTCGGTAGGTCTTTTTTATCAGACCTATCGACTTTTTTTATTTGGATGCTATTTTAATTTTTGAATACCAATCCATCACCACTAGCATCGACAATAATCGCTTTGCTTCGATCTACTTCCTGGGCAAGCAATTTCTTGGACAAGTCGTTCAGTAAGTAGCGTTGAATAGCTCTTTTTACCGGACGTGCTCCGAATTCGGGATCGTATCCCACTTGCGACAAGAAATTCAAGGCGGCATCCGTCATTTTCAGCTCTACACCATTTTCTGCCAGCATTTTCTGTACACCCTTGATTTGCAGGAGTACGATTTGCTTGATTTCTTTCTCCGTCAATGGCAAGAACATGATCGTCTCATCAATACGGTTCAAGAATTCAGGACGGATAGTCTTTTTCAACATATTCATCACTTCTTTCTTCGTTTCTTCGATCACCTCTTCCTTGTTGGAACCATTCATCTTTTCCATCTGACTTTGTATATATGAGCTACCCATATTGGAAGTCATGATGATGATTGTATTCTTGAAGTTGACCACCCTTCCTTTATTGTCTGTCAATCGTCCGTCGTCCAGTACTTGCAGCAGGATATTGAAGACATCCGGATGAGCTTTTTCTATTTCGTCAAACAACACTACAGAGTAAGGTTTCCGACGGATAGCTTCGGTCAACTGACCACCTTCATCGTATCCTACATATCCCGGAGGCGCTCCGACCAACCGTGAAACGCTGTGCTTCTCTTGATACTCACTCATATCAATACGCGTCATCATCGTCTCGTCGTTAAACAGGAATTCTGCAAATGCCTTTGCCAATTCCGTCTTACCCACACCGGTAGTTCCGAGGAAGATAAACGAACCGATCGGACGTTTGGGATCTTGCAGTCCGGCACGACTCCGGCGCACGGCATCTGCCACAGCTTCAATAGCCTCGTCCTGACCGATAACCCGCTTATGGAGTTCCTCTTCCAGATGCAACAGTTTGTCTTTCTCGCTCTGCATCATCTTGCTCACCGGTATGCCCGTCCAACGAGATACGACATCCGCAATATCTTCCGCATCCACTTCTTCCTTAATCATGGCTTTGTCGCCCTGCATCTCACGAAGTTTCTGCTGCGTCTCTTCTATCTCCTTGTCCAAAGCCTGGAGCTTGCCGTAACGGATTTCGGCTACTTTTCCATAGTCGCCTTCGCGTTCAGCCTTTTCAGCCTCGAACTTCAGGTTCTCTATTTCTACCTTATTCTGCTGGATCTTATCCATCAGCGTCTTTTCACTCTGCCATTTGGCTTTGAAAGATTTCTCCTGTTCTTTCAGCTCGGCAAGTTCCTTACCGATGATTTCCAGTTTCGGCTTGTCGTCTTCACGTTTGATGGCTTCACGCTCAATCTCCAACTGTTTGATCTTACGTGAAATCTCATCCAACTCTTCCGGTACGGAATCCACTTCCATCCGCAATTTGGCAGCAGCTTCATCCATCAGGTCGATAGCCTTATCCGGCAAGAAACGGTCGGTGATATAACGGCTACTCAATTCTACGGCAGCGATAATCGCGTCATCTTTGATACGTACATGATGGTGGTTTTCGTAACGTTCCTTCAATCCACGCAGGATAGAGATAGTGCTCAGATTGTCCGGTTCGTCCACTTGCACGATTTGGAAACGACGTTCCAATGCCTTATCCTTCTCGAAGTACTTTTGATACTCGTCAAGGGTTGTTGCACCGATAGAGCGCAATTCACCACGGGCCAAGGCCGGTTTCAAGATGTTGGCTGCGTCCATGGCGCCTTCACCTTTTCCTGCTCCCACCAACGTGTGGATTTCATCAATGAACAGAATGATATTACCATCAGATTTCTTTACTTCATTAACGACGGATTTCAGACGTTCCTCAAATTCACCTTTATATTTTGCACCTGCCACCAGTGCACCCATATCCAGTGAATATACCTGCTTGTTTTTCAAGTTTTCGGGGACATCTCCACGCAGGATTCGGTGTGCCAACCCTTCTACGATGGCTGTCTTACCCGTACCCGGCTCACCGATCAGAATCGGATTGTTCTTTGTACGACGGCTCAATATCTGAAGCACTCGTCGAATTTCTTCGTCACGGCCGATCACGGGGTCCAATTTACCGCTACGGGCAGCTTCATTCAAATTGATGGCATATTTCTCCAATGACTGATAGGTGTCCTCACTTGATTGTGACGTAACCTTTTCTCCTTTCCGCAGTTCGTTGATGGCACTGCGCAGTTCGTTCTCCGTCATGCCGGCATCCTTCAAGATGGTAGATACCGTGCTCTTTACGGTCAGCAATGCCAATATGATATGTTCCAATGAAACGAACTCGTCGTTCATTTCCTTAGAATATTGCGTTGCTTTCTGCAAAACCTCATTAGCCTCGCGGCTCAAGTATGGTTCTCCGCCGGATACCTTCGGCAGTGAATCAATCTGCTTGTCGACAACGAGAGCCACTTGCTGCCCGTTCATGCCTAACTTTTGGAAGATGAAGTTGGTGACGTTTTCGCCAACTTTCATCACTCCCTGCATGATGTGGACAGGTTCGATAGCCTGTTGTCCCCGGCTTTGCACCAGGTTCACGGCTTCCTGCACCGCTTCTTGGGATTTGATTGTAAAGTTGTTAAAGTTCATATATTGTTCTCCTTTCTTTTTTCATGTTCTTAATAACACTTGATAAGGAACAAAAGATTTGCCAAGTAGTAAAATATGACAAAATAGCATGATTATTAAGGAGATAAAAGACAAAATGACCTTTTCGCTGTGAGAGTGGCTGACGAATTTGCAGGAAAATGAAGTTGATATATAAAAGTATTGTAGTATCTTTATCGGCTGTAATGAAATTAAGCAGTGATAATAAACAAGTTGTGATAATATTGATAAGCTGTTCTAATAAAAAATAAGTAAGATATGAACGATAAACCCCAAATAAAATTGTCGGAAACAGTAGTGCTGATTGATGCAGCCTTCCTGAATTTTGTAATAACGGATATGAAAGGATATTTCGAGAAGACCTTGCAGCGTTCTTT
>CAKUYM010000407.1 GCA_934716785.1 uncultured Bacteroides sp.
TTGCAAAGAACGAACGTTACGTCATGGATGCCTTCCCGATACATGTGGGTCACAGCGTTACCGCCGCCACCGCCTACACCAATCACTTTGATGATTTTCGGCGAATCTGTCGGGAAATCGAATTGTACTATCTCGTCCATATCCTATCTGTTTTTATTTGTCACTAATCAATAAATACTAATCACTTACTTCATATCATCGTCTGAGAAGATCTCCTTCGTCAGCGAATCAATCTTACGTTGAATCCAGCTCGGTCCGGCTTCCCGTTTTCGTCTTTCCTTCTCCTCTTTTTCTCTCTGTTTACGAATTCTCTCAGCTTCCTTGGCAGCAAGCTTCGCAGCACGTTCTTCTTCCTCTTTTTTGAGGCGGGCAAGACGAGCCTGCTCTTTCAGTTCCGGGTCATCTTCAAACATGTCCACTGTTTTGTGAGTTTCCGTCTCCGGTTTCGGAGTCACAGGAGTGGGATCCGGTTGCGGGGCAGTCTCGGTCAGGCAGCAGTTCTGGTTTCCTTCAAACAGGAGACCGAACAACGTGTTCTGCGAACCATCCTTTTTCAAGATATTACTTGGAGCATGAACGGTGTTGCGTGTAACTTTGGCAGTCCGTACTTTCTCTATTTTACTACGTTTGCGCAGCATTTCGTCAAGGTTCTTCAGATTGGCGGCTCCTCCCGTCAAGACGAGTCCTGCCAGCAACTTGTCTTCGAATCCGGATAGTTGTATCTGATTCCATACATTGGCGATTATTTCTTCGGCACGAGCTTCGATGATGTTGTTGAGGTCGGCAACTTTGATGGTGCGGCTGTCATCGTCCAGTTGGCAGGTCGCTGCTTCCTGTTCCGGATCCTCTTCGTAAAGGACGTCACCGTAAGTTTTCTTCAAGCGTTCCGCCTCTTCCTCTTCCATCTGCAGCGTGGTGATGTCGCGGGTGATGCTGTTTCCGCCTAATGGCAACACGGTGAGGAAGCGGAGAATATTGTTCTTGTAGACAGAAATGGTGGTAGTATCTGCTCCGAAATCAATTAGTGCACAACCAGAGCGGCGTTCGCTTTCCGTCAGCACGGCATTGGCTGTCACGAGCGGGGCTATCAGTTGGTCGGCAATGTCGATTTTAGCCTGTTGGAAGCAGTGCTCCAGATTCTTTCGCACGGAAGCGCGGGCTACGATATTAAGGAAACGCCCTTCAATGTGGCTTCCTACCAGCCCCACCGGGTTGACCTGCAGATTATTGCCAACCTTATACTCTTGTGGTGCAACGTCCAGTATATCCATGTCGACTACCGGGATGGCGATGTTCTCATCACCGATAGAGCTTACGAGTTCTTCCGATATGATAGCTTCGTCCTCCAAGTCGCGGCTTACCACGTTGCGGACTGTGCGGAGTGATTGTCCGCCGATGCCTACATATACTTTGGCGATTGAATTTTTCAATTCACCTTCCAGTCTGTTGATAATGGAAGTCAGGCTCTGTGCCGTTTTGTCCAGATTGAAGATTACTCCTTTACGGATGAACGTAGAAGAGTCCTCACTGGCATAAGCCAGGATCTGCATGCTTCCGTCACTGTTCTTTTTTCCGGCCACACCGGTTATCTTCGATGAACCAAGTTCAATAGCGGCGATAAATTCTGTTGTTGCCATCTCTTTATTTACAATTTAATTATTTACAATTTACTATTTGGAGAGACTTGCCGTTCATGAGTTATCACTCATCACTCAAGACTCGTCACTCACCACTCTCGCTTCTCTGTTACATCCCTCATCTTCTGTTTTACCTGTCATTCTTTTTTCGTGCAGATAATCTGATTGCTGAACTCAAGGCTGATGCGCGAGTACTTGTTCCAGCCTACCCGGTTGAGCCCTTTCTTATAGAACTCTTTCAAGCGTGCCAGTTTGTTTTCAAAGTTGTCCAGTTTGCCAAGATAGATAAGATGGTCGCCTACACGCGGCACTAATTCGATGCTGCGGTCGGGCAGTACGTTTATCTGTTCTATCTGGGCATCCCAAAACTTATTGTTATGCAAAAATACACCAAACTTATATAAATCCTTCATTGCAAACGACTTTTCTACACTTCCGGTGACAATTACTCGGTGGGCAACGCATTTTGCTTCCGGTGGCATGACGGTTCCTTTGTTGTCGAGGTAGTAATTTTCACCGTTGGCACTCATTATCCGCAGGATTGGAATGCGCTGTGTCACCTCCACACAAACTTTGCCGCTGGGGGTCTTGTAGCATTCAGCTTCGTCAATCAACGGATGCTTGCTCAGTTCCCGCTCCAACGACTTGGTGGAGATGCGCTCCATCTTTTTCCCGATAGGATAGATGCCTTTCTTCTGGAGGATGCCTTTCAGTTCATCTTTGGTGATGAAGCCGGCGTATGCGGTATCCTTTATGACTAATTCCAAGTCACGGCAGGTCTGGTCGGCAGGCTTGCGGTTGAAGGCGCTGATAGCTATGACGAGATAGGCAATGAGCACCAACATGACGATGGACAGAAGGATTCTCTTTACCATATGCTTATCGGTTTTCGAGGATTTTACATATTTCGGGGACATAGTTGTCGATGTCTCCGGCTCCCAAAGTTATTAATACTTCAATGTTCTTGTTTTTCAGAATGTTCAGTATATCTTCCTTTTTACACATGCTCTTTTCGATGCCGGGGCGGAGATTGTCGTATATCAACTTGCTCGTGACACCGGGAATCGGGGCTTCGCGTGCCGGATAGATGTCTACCAGAATAACCTCATCGAGCAGTGACAAGCTGTCGGCAAAATCTTTGTAGAAATCGCGCGTACGAGTGTAGAGGTGTGGCTGGAAGATGGCTGTTATTTTCTTGTCTTTGTAGAGTTCGCGTATGGACAGTATGCTCTGTCTGATTTCAGAGGGGTGGTGCGCATAGTCACTCAGGAAGACAACACGGTCGTTCTTGATTTTGAAGTCGAACCGGCGGTCTACTCCATGGAAGCTTGCCATACCTCTTTTTATCTCTTCGTCGGTCACCCCATTCAGATGTGCCAATGCCATGGCGGCTACGCCATTCTCTATGTTGATGCTTACCGGAACGCCCAGTTGGATGTCGTTGATGCGGGTGTCCGGGGCTACAAAATCAATGAATATCTCTCCGTTTCCGATGCGGATATTCTCGGCATGGAAATCACCTTCATCGCGTGAATAGGTGTAGACGCGTACACCCGGTTGTACCTTCGGTTGCAGGGAGATGTCCTTGCGGATGATCAGTGCACCGCCCGGTTGGATGAGGGTGGTGTAATGTTCGAAACTTTCCAAATAGGCTTCCGCTGTTCCGTAGATGTCAAGATGGTCCGGGTCGGTCGAGGTGATGACGGACATGAATGGAGACAGCCTATGGAAGGAACGGTCGAACTCATCTGCCTCAATCACCGTGTAGGGACTCTCTTGCGAAAGTAGCAGGTTTGTTCCATAGTTCTTAGAGATTCCTCCAAGGAAGGCGGTACATCCCACGTGCGACTGGTGGAGCAGGTGGGCGGTCATGGTAGAAGTAGTTGTCTTGCCATGGGTGCCGGCTACGCACAACCCTTTGCTCGAATGGGTTATCGTGCCTAAGACTTGCGCACGCTTTTGTATCTCGAATCCGTTGTTGCGGAAATATGCTAATTCCTTATGCTCCTGTGGCACAGCGGGAGTGAATATGACGAGTGTGCTTTCCTTGTCCTTGCAGGCTTCGGGAATCAGACCGACGTTTTCTTCGTAATGTATTTGTGCGCCTTCAGCGATCAGGGCCTCAGTCAATGGAGTGGGAGTGCGGTCGTATCCTGCCACTACTTTTCCTTTAAAGAGAAAGTAACGGACGAGTGCACTCATACCGATGCCGCCGGCACCTACAAAATAAACTGATTTTATTGTTTCGATATTCATTGCTTTAGTTGTTGATTATCAGTTTTTTTTAGTCTTCTGCCAATTTAATAACCTCCTGTGCGATGATTTTCGCAGAATCGGGCAA
>CAKUYM010000408.1 GCA_934716785.1 uncultured Bacteroides sp.
GAAAACGGTGTAGTATCACTGGCAGGAAGAGAAGGGTTCACTATCGGAACCAAAAAAGGCGATTTCGTATTCAAGCCCTACCTGCTTGTGCAGACTTGCGGAAACTTCAACTGGTATGACGATGAAGGGCTGGACAAGGCATACAATCAGGACAATATAGCAAACTCCGGTTTTTCCATCCCGTACGCCGTACTCGGTTTCACAGGAAAAGCCTTCGACAAGGTGGCTTTCAACCTATCCATCAATGCTGCAGCCAGTGGCGGAGCATTGCTTCAACAAGCTTGGTTTGATGTGCAACTGAAAAAACAGTTTGCCATCCGGGTGGGTAAATTCAAAACTCCGTTCTCGCACGCTTATCTCACCACATTGGGAGAAACGATGATGCCCAGCCTGCCTGTATCACTCACAGCCCCCGTCATCCTCCCCTACTCTCTGAATGCGGTGACACCGAATATCGGTACAGGATTCGATTTAGGCGTGGAGATTCACGGTCTGGTAGCCGATAAATTCGGATACGAAATCGGTCTGTTCAACGGTACGGGAGCTTCGGTAAACTCTGCCACTAAGACCATCAGTGACGACTGGCACATCCCGTCTCTGCTGTATGCCGGACGTTTTACGTATATGCCCAAAGGCGTGATGCCCGCCACACAAGGAAATCCGAACCGTTTGAATGAAGATAAAATCATGTTCGGTATTTCCACTTCTATCAATGTGGAGAGCGAAAATGAAAGCACCAATGACTACCGTGCCGGACTGGAGTTTGCAATGTTGAAGAACAAACTTTACTTAGGAGCCGAGATGTATTATATGAATGTAGGCTTCACCAAAAGACAGAAGATCTCCGAATCATATAATTACTTGGGCGGATACGTACAGGGCGGTTACTTTGTAGCTCCGCGCCTGCAGGCTGCCTTACGTTATGATTTCTTCAACCGTAACGGAATGGACACCAACGGCTTTCTGAATATGCCTGCCGTAGGTATGAACTATTTCTTCAGAAACTGCAACCTGAAGTTACAGGCCATGTACCAGTACATCGCCCGCAAGGGACACGACACCCAACTCGACCGTGACAACGACAACTTGGGATTGGCTACACATTCTGCCACTATCTTGCTTCAGTACACATTCTAAATAGAACAGGAAAGGATTTTTGTTTATGAAAATATATATTCTTTTGGCAACCTGTTTACTGTTATCCGCAGGACTCGCTTCCTGTGACGACGGTCCTATCTACGAAAAGACAAGTAATATCTCGGAAGAGGGGCGCACGTTGGAGATGAGCGGGGTAATCAATGGTATCGGTCAATGGCCCGACGGTTATAATGTTGTAGTGGCAGGCTTCAAGGATGAGAATGAGTATGCCGTTGTCACGAAAACAATTCCGGCTCCGACTACCGAAGGCGATGAGGTTCAGGTAACCATGAAAGGAATCAGTGATGAGGTGAGTTCGGTCGAATTATGCGTTATCGACAAACTGAGAAGACGGATTGTCAGCTTCCTGTCGATAGACGACCTCAAGGCCACCGATGATGGTATTATACATATGGAGGCAGGTACAGTGGATGTAGGTATGTACAATGCCATTCAGGAGAAGATATTCAATACCACCTGTGCGCATTGCCACGGTGGAGGAACTTCGCCGGCAGCGGGATTATACCTGACGGAAGGAAAAAGTTATGAAGCATTGATTAATCACCCGTCAAAGAAAGTCGACGGCATGGTACTGGTCAAACCGGGCAATGCGCAAGAAAGCGTGTTGCACAAGTTGCTGAACACGACCATCAGTTCTGATTGGGGATACGACCACTCCAAGGAGATACTGTCCCTGTCTACACTGACTCTTATCGACGACTGGATAGACAACGGTGCACAAAAATAAAAAGTAATTAAGATGAACAACAACAAAAAACAACAGAACATTCAGTCTGAAAAGACTCTAACAGAAATTTTCAAATACAAGACAGCGGAAGGACCTTCGGAATATCACATCATGATTCATTCCACCCGACCGGAAGATACATACGAAGAACAGCTCAACGCCGTATTGAATACTTACGACGACTTGCTTGAGAAAGAACTGAAAGGAGCGGTTGCCGTATTCAAACGTTACTTCCTGAGCGATGCCGCCAATCAGGCGGACGCGCTGTTGGCGCTGACCACCGAAGGATCGGACTGCGCCCTCTCCGTTGTGGAACAACCGCCATTGGACGGTACAAAAATCGCATTATGGGTTTACCTGCTCACCGATGTACAGACTCAAGTCCTTCACAACGGACTTTTTGAAGTAAAACACGGCGCTTACCGCCACCTCTGGGGCGGCAGCGCATTCAACCGTGCAGCCAATTCGGAATATCAAACCCGCCTGTTGCTCAACGATTATGTAATGCAACTGATGGAACAGGGATGCAAACTGGCCGATCATTGTATCCGCACTTGGTTCTTCGTTCAAAATATAGATGTGAACTACGCCGGAGTGGTGAAGGCACGCAATGAAGTCTTCATCACCCAGAACCTAACGGAGAAGACACATTACATATCCAGCACAGGTATCTGCGGACGCCATGCCGACCCGAAAGTACTCGTACAGATGGATACGTATGCCGTAGACGGGGTAAACCCGGAACAGATCCATTTCCTCTATGCGCCTACCCATCTCAACCCCACTTACGAATATGGCGTCAGCTTTGAGCGTGGCACGTACGTAGATTATGCCGACCGTCGCCAAGTGTTTATCTCGGGCACGGCAAGCATCAACAACAAAGGTGAAGTGGTGTACCCCGGCGACATCCGCAAACAGACAAAGCGGATGTGGGAAAATGTGGAAGCACTGCTGAAAGAAGCCGACTGCACTTTCGACGACTTGGGACAGATGATTGTATATCTGCGTGACAGTGCCGACTATACCGTTGTCAAAAAGATGTATGACGAGCGTTTCCCGTCTACCCCCAAAGTCTTTGTCCATGCTCCGGTGTGTCGTCCGGGATGGTTGATCGAAATGGAATGCATGGGAGTGAAAAGCCATAAGAGCGAGGAATGCGCTCCATTTTAGTGTCATCCTCAGTATAACTTTAGTATCACCATAAAAATTGTACTGTTGAAAAGGTTGCTTATTATTTCGTATGTCTGTCTGGTGGGACTGCTCGCTTCCGCTACTTTTGTGGAACAGGCGAAAGGGACGGATTTTGTAGAAAGAAATATATATCATACAATTTGGTTTTGTTGTTTGTGGGGAGTAATAGCCGTAACAGCATCCGTTGCTCTCATCCGACGCGCTTTGTGGCGACGGCTTCCCATATTGTTGTTTCATGGCTCCCTGCTGGTTATTCTGGCAGGGGCCATGCTTACATTTATGAGCAGCAAAAAGGGATATATACATTTAGTGCCGGATACAACAGTAAACAGTTTTCAAGAGTCGGAAGGCGGAAAAACAATAGACCTGCCGTTCACCCTGCAGTTGGACAGTTTCCGCATCGAATATTATGCAGGCACGGAAGCTCCTGCCGATTATATCAGTTATATCACCTGCACCCCCACCACCGGACAAAAGAATCTTTCATCACACGAACGGATTTCTATGAACCGAATATTCACCGCACAAGGCTTCCGCTTCTATCAGTCTTCTTTCGATGAAGACCGACAGGGAAGTTGGCTGAGCGTAAATTACGATCCATGGGGCACAGGCCTGACGTATGCCGGATATATTCTGCTGGCAATCTCCATGCTCTGCCTGCTATTCTACCGCAGCGGTGAATTCCGCTGCCTGCTGAATCATCCTTTATTAAGGAAGGGAAGTATATTCATCCTATGCATCCTCTGTCTTGCGGGCACAGTGCAGGCGCAGGTACAAATGCCCCGAAAACAGCTTCCGGCATTAAAGCGGGCACAAGCCGACAGTCTGTCACGCGAGCAAGTGATTTATCATGACAGAGTAGTGCCTTTCAATACATTAGCCCGTGACTTTATCCGGAAAC
>CAKUYM010000409.1 GCA_934716785.1 uncultured Bacteroides sp.
GGCTTGTCCTTCAAATACGGGCATATAGCCATTGCTTCCGCCACCGAATGGAAATATGGCCGCTCCTCCAATCCAATAATCCCGCTTACCTACGCCTTGAAGCATGGCGCTCAAGTTGAATCCCTTGTAGCCAATTCCCAAGTTGATGCCATAACAATAGCGGGGAGTGGTATTACCGATCACTTTACGGTCGCCCGGATCGTCTAAGTTGCTTGCGCCGCCGTTGATCTGGTTGGTTCCTGTCTTGTCGCTTAAATTCTTGTATTTCATATCACCGGGGCGCGGATTTACACCTTCTACGGACACTACTCCGTCTTTCAACGCCCAGGATGTGTAATCCACGAAGTCGTCTACCGTATAATAGCCGTCACTTACGTATCCCCATATTTCGCCCAACATTTGCCCTTCGTAATAGCACACCGTGTTGTCATTGCCTAATGTGCCGCCCGATGAGTTTCTGAATGTCAGCGCACCGCCTTCGTTGATGAACTTGGTGATTTTAGACTTGTGGTCGTAGAGGTTTATACCTATATTATAGCTCCAGTCGCCGATTCTGTCACGCCATGTCAAAGCTATCTCCCAACCTTTAGTCTGCATATCCGCTATGTTCTGCATGGGAGCTGCAGCACCGATAACGGCAGGTAGGTCAACTCCCGCCTGTAGCATATCTTTGGTGGTACGTTTATACCAGTCGAATGTCGCCTTTAATCGATTGTTAAACATTGACAGGTCGAATCCGAAATCAAGCGTTTCTACCTTTTCCCAAGTAAATGCACTCGATATTAAATTGGGGGCGCTCAGATAGGTGACATAACCTCCATCCTGCAACCAATAAACGGGATTGTTCTTTTGGGTAGTTGAGTTGTAAGTACCTTCCGTCAATGGAGACATTTGCGCGTAGTATTGATAGTTACTGATATTCTGGTTGCCAATCTGTCCCCAAGAGGCACGGAGCTTGAACTCACCTAACCAACTTTCCGTAGGTTTCATGAATTTTTCGCGTGCCACATTCCATCCTACAGATACGGAGGGGAAGAATCCGAAGCGGGAATTCTTGGGAAATTTGGAAGAACCGTCATAACGCCCGTTAGTCTCTACCATATATTTGTCTTGATAGTTGTAGTTGATACGATAGAATGCACCACGGGTGGCGAAATCCGTATATTCACTGGAAGTCAATACCTTGCCGGTCCCTCCTCCGAGAGAAGGTGCCGCCGATGAAACCATATCGTAGGCTGTGGTAGTCTGGTAGGATGTTTGCCGACGTTCCTGATTGAAGCCTGCCATTATCTTGAAGTTGTGTTCTTTATTCAAGCTGAAGTCATAAGAACCGTACAAGTTAAGTGCGTTGTAGTCGTTTTTGGTGACGCTTTTGTTCAGGAAGTCACCGTTCGTCTGCGCTTGAGCCCCGGCACCCATCTGGAAAGTGGTGTACATCCATTGGTTGGCATAGCGTGAGGCATCATTGTTTTTGAGGTCATAAGTATATTCACCGACCAATTCCAACCCTTTGATGGGATGAAAAATGGATTTTATAAATATACGGGTGTTGGCAATGTCGGATTCGCTGGGATTATTGTATTTCAGGTTATTGGCAGGAGTATCCAATGGCAAATCCTTGTCGGCTTGCGTATTGACGGAAGCGGGCATCATGCCTTCGGGTGTCCATGCAAGGATGTTGTTACGATAAATGCCGCTTCCCGTGCCGTTGGGTGTCTTACGGTCGGATGTAGAGAAACGGAAGTCTACCTCCTGCGTGTACCAGTCGGTGATGTCTGCACCTAAGAACGTGGAGAGGTTCTTACGGGTGTAGGTATCATTGCTTTCTACCAATGGACCGTCGTTAAAGGTCAGTCCGCCCGATATGCGATAGCGTAGCTTGTCTGTCCCACCGCTGAGGGTAGCGTTATGGGTCTGCATGAAACTCGTTTCCAGCCATGAAGCATATGGATTGTGCTCGTTCAGATAATAAGGAATGTTCGTCTCCGGATCTACGTAGATGCCATCACCTACGGTATTGAAGGCAGACGGATTTTTGCGGTATTCGGTCAGATATTCTCGCCATTTCATTACAGACTGACCGTTGGCGAAATACGTATCGTCAAAATCTGCATCTTGATAGGCTTGGAAGTATGTGTCCAGACCGGTCTGTTTGGGCTGGTTGATGGAGGTCTGGAAACCAAAATTGTTGTTGTAGTTCAATCGGAACTTTTCGCCCTTTTGGGCTTTCTTGGTGGTAATCAAAATAACGCCGGCTGCGGCACGTGCACCGTAGATGGCCGATGAGGCTGCATCCTTGAGTACGGATACCGATTCGATATCTTCCGGATTTAACAGATCTATATCGCCTTCCACATTGTCAATCAGTACCAACGGGTTGGTTGAGTTGATAGATACGGTTCCGCGGATATTGAACGTTTTGGATGCACCGGGCGAACCACTACCGGATACGGTTAATCCGGGCATGGAACCTTGCAGCGCATCTTTCACATTCGTAACGGGACGGTCGCCCAATACATCGTCCATTTTCACCTGTGCGACGGCACCTGTCAGGTTGGCTTTCTTCTGTGAACCGAAACCTACGACAACCACTTCCTGTAAGGTTTGCGTGTCTTCTTTCAATATCACCTTTACTATTTGTCCCGGTGTGTATCTGATGGTCTGCGTAGCATAACCTATATACGATACCTCAATAAGCGCTTTGTCCGAACTCAGGCTTAGCGTGAATTTACCGTCGATGTCGGTTATCGTACCATTGGCAGTGCCTTTCTCGATGACTGATGCACCGATAATCGATTCTCCCAGGTCATCCAAGACTGTTCCTGTTACGGTGTACGCTCTTTGTTGCGGGGTGTTTAACGGGGTGTTTACATTTGTTTCGGCAAAGGCTTTGCCCCCGGTCATGGAGCAAAACATGAATGCAATGAATAGCTTCATTGTTAAGGAGAGTTTTCTAAAATGGTTTATCATACTTAGTAATGATTTAAAGTTAAAAACGTGTGGTTAATTATTTATCTTTTCTTTGTTACATTTATATTGTTGCTTCATCTATTAACGGTTAATATTGTTTGTTTTTATAGTAAGACAATTAAAAAGTTAAGATTCCTAATGAAAACCATATTTATTTTTTCAAGAAAGCTATCTTTGTCGTGAAACAAATAATATTCTATGGCTGATTTTAAATATGCCGATGACGATTCAGTGTTGTTGACAGCAATGAGACAAGGAGATATAAGGGCTTATAATGCTTTGTTCAGGAGGTATTATCCGTCATTGTGCATATACTGTTCCCGTTTTATCGAGGTAGAGGAAGTGGAAGATATTGTGCAGGAGGTGATGACTTGGTTATGGGAAAAAAGAACGGAAATTCAATTTGAGACTTCATTGAATGCCTATTTATATAAGATGGTATATAATCGTACGCTCAATCAGAACTTGCGTAATGAAAAGAAAGTGCACGTAGAGGGCTTCTTTCAGCAGCGACTGGAAGAAGAAACGCGGTATCAGGATACGCGTGACATAGAGGAATTGATGACAATGACGAATAATGCGATAGGGAGACTTCCGGAACAATATAGAGAGGCGTTTATGATGCATCGGCTTGATGGTATGAGTTATAAGGAAATAGCGGAGCAGTTGCAGATTTCTCCTAAAACGGTGGATTATCGCATTCAGCAATCTTTGAGGTTGCTGCGCGCTTGGTTGAAGAATTAGTCGTGTCCGGCATTTCTGCTGACAGTATTCTTATCCTTGCAAAGTCCGAAATGTGATTATATCTAAGCCAAGAGAGCCTTTTTATGATTTTTTCTCCTTATCTTTGGTCCGTCTTGAAAAATAAAAAAGAATATGAGCATCGAATTAGGAAAGTTCAATCAGCTTGAAGTAGTGAAAGAGGTAGACTTTGGCGTGTATCTCGACGGTGGAGAAGAGGGTGAAATCCTGTTGCCTACCCGCTACGTGCCTGAGGAC
>CAKUYM010000410.1 GCA_934716785.1 uncultured Bacteroides sp.
ACTTTTCCCATCGACCATACACAACGCACATTCAGCTCTTTATCGAGAATCACAATATCCGCATCCTTCCCTTTTGCCAACGTTCCCTTACGGTCGCTTGCCCCAATCAGGCGAGCGGGAGTTTCGGATGCCATGCGCACAGCATCCTCCAAAGGTATATTCGCCTTCTTCACCATGGTACGTATCAACACATCCATCGTAGCCAAACTACCGGCTAATGCCGAATGGTCTGCCATCTTACATACTCCATCTTCGATTACATATCGAGGATCAACCTTCACGCTACTGTCGGCAGCGGCATAGGCCAAGGCATCCGTAACAAGGCAAGTATTCTCCACTCCTTTCAGCTTATAGACCAATTTCAATATAGTAGCCGGCAGGTGAATACCGTCCGCAATCACTTCCACTGTCATTCCATCCATCAGATATACGCTTTCTACCGTGCCCTCATATTTATATTCACGACGCTTGTGGAAGCCCGGCATGGCATTATAGAAATGCGCAGCATGAGTGAATCCTACCGCATAGGCAGCTTTTATCTCATCATACTCGGCTTCGGTATGTGTCACAGCCGTCATAATTCCTTTTGAACGGGTATATTTCGCAAAATCATGCGCCCCGGGCAACTCGGGACTGATATCCCAACGCTTGACACAGGAAGTATGTTCCAAAAAAGGAATGTACTCGTTCTCATCCGGCATTTTCAAGAAACCTTCATACTGCGAACCCGCCATCTTCGGATTCAGATACGGTCCTTCGACATGCAGGCCAAGTATAGGAGAATCTTTCTCCTGCATCAAATTCTCACAAACATCGACTGCCTGATAAAGCCTTTCGAAAGAAGTGGACGACAAGGTTGGGAATATGCTGGTAGCGCCATGCTTCAAATGGGCAATAGATGCCGTGCGGAAAGCCTCTTCCGTGGCCTCGGTGAAATCGTGTCCGCCACCGCCATGTGCATGCATACTCACAAATCCCGGCACGATTGTCATCCCGCGGGCATCGACCACTGTTGCACCGATAACCGCCAGATCGCTATTCGTCACCTCCAATATTTTTCCATCACAAATCAATACGGATCCGTCTTTCAGCCATCCTTGCGGGGTAAGTATCCTTCCGTTTATTATCTGAGTTAACATAGTTTTCTTTTTTATAGGATTTAAAACAATTTATTGGTGCCTTCCACCAGTTTTCCCATTGCCCACACAGCTCTTACATTCAAGTCTCTGTCCAAAGCAATGATATCGGCATCTTTACCACGTTCGAGCGTACCTTTGCGATCCAGCACTCCCATGATGCGGGCAGGTGTTTCCGAAGCCATTCTTATCGCATCAGCCAACGGGATTTCGGCTTTCTGCACCATCGTACGGATCAGACGATCCATCGTCGCTATACTTCCTGCCAAAGCCGAACGGTCTGCCAACTTGCACACTCCGTCTTCGATAATCACACGCGGGTCAAAAGCCGTCTGGCTGTCACTTGCCGCGCAAGCCAACGCATCCGTTATCAGACAAGTGCGCTCTACTCCTTTTATTTTATATACAAGACGCAGAATCGTGGGAGGCACGTGGATGCCGTCCGCCACAACTTCCACCGTCATATCGTCTATCAGATAAATACTTTCTACCGTGCCTTCATATTTGTACTCTCTCCGTTTATGAAATCCCGGCATTGCGTTATAGAAATGCGTGGCATGCGTGTAGCCCACTTCATAAGCCGTCAGTATGTCTTCAAACTCAGCTTGTGTATGACCAACCGACGCCAATACGCCTTTCTCCGTGATATACTTGCCGAACTGAATAGCACCGGGAAGTTCGGGTGCGGCATCCCAACGCTTGATACAATGCGTCTCTTCCAACAACGGGATATACTCTTCAGGATCAGGGTTCTTGATATTTTCCGGAATCTGTCCGCCGGCCATTGCCATATTGAAATAATGCCCTTCAAGGTGAAGTCCGAGCACCGGGCTGTCCGGCTGAGCCATCATCTTCTCGGTAGTCGCCGCAGCCGCGCGGATCATAGGAATCGTAGAAGAAGAAAGAGTGGGGAAAATACTGGTAGTACCGTGCTGCATATGAGCCTTGACTGCTGTCTGGAAAGCATCTTCCGTGCCTTCCATGAAGTCTCTTCCACCACCGCCATGAACGTGTATTTCCACTCCGCCCGGCACAATATACATTCCTTTGGCATCAATCAGTTTGGCTCCGACAATGGCAAGGTCGCAGTTGGTTACTTCCAGAATCTTATTGTCGCGGATGAGCACAGATCCGTCCTTCAACCAGCCTTGCGGGGTCAGGATACGCGCATTAATGATTTGTGTTAACATAATCTGTTGTTAATTAATTATAGGTCTAATACGAATCAATGATGTTCTTTTTTGGGGGAATTACATTGATTCTTTCAAGTGCAAAAATACGCTTTTCTATTCAATCTATTGATAAAATCATCCGGCATTCTTCCAATATAGTACAAAAAAAGAAAACGCCTATTTTCATCGGACTTTTTCCGATTTATATCTTCATCGGCTTTAATTCAGAACTTCACCGTTTTGGATTCATGGCTCCATCGTTTTCATCTATTTTGCTCTTCTTCATCGGCAGCCTGCTATTTGTCAAAGAATTATATGTCCGGAATCAATGGGCAGCACAATGCGTCCCCAATCAATCATGGCATTGAATAACATGATTTTAGAGTACTCACCTAAATGCACCTGCGGGATATCTCTCTCCACAATAATTTTCTTGTCCATAAGTTCGGCACGCCTTGTTCCTCGAAGCAACGGGCGGGAAGGTGTGCACCACATCTTCATCTTCTCATCATAAAGCGCCACATTGGCAATAGAGGTATCTGTCAGGTAACCGTTTTTCACTATCAGGACATCATCTGCCACTCCCCTGCGGGCATACAAAGCGTTCAATTCATCTCGGTTTGTACTTTTATATGTATAATCAACGGCATCGGCTGCTATCAGGCGCAAAGAAGAGACTTCACGCATCTGATAAGGAGCGTAAGTAATCTCCTCGATTTCTCTGCCATACAAAACCCTGCATTTATGAATTCCAGCCAATGGCTGCGGGAATTGGAAAGAATGTAAAGGAGTTAGAGCTCGCGGAGATTGAGAAGATTGGGGAGATTGCAAAGATTGTTGAGAATTCAGAGGAGCCAGAGAATCCAAAGAAAGAAATTCCCGCAAATCAAGCGGAGCGCAGTCTTTCCAAAAGGCTGCGCGAGTACGGTTCAACCGTTCTGTATGGTAGTCAAGATTATAGACCATTCCATCCTCCACCCGGATAGTTTCAATAAATAGGCACATATACTTTCTGTTTCATTTCATTATATTCGCTTTCCGCATCACTACGACAGGTGATTCCACCGCCGCTTTTAAAAAACATCTTTCCCCCCTGCTGTTCTACAAAACGTATCATGACAGCACTATCCAAATTCTCGCCGTCAAAATACCCCATGACGCCGGTGTAGAATCCTCTGTCATAGGTTTCCGCTTCTCGGATTATCTGCATCGTTTTTTGTTTCGGAGCACCTGTTATAGACCCGGCAGGCAACAGTTTGAAAATAATATCACCCAAATGTTCCCAATAATCATCCGGCAGAGTCCCCTGAATCTCCGAACTTGTCTGAAGGATAGCACCTTGATTGGTGCGCAACGTGTCAATATATCGGTAGCGGGACACCGACACTTGATTGGCCACCATACTTAAATCATTGCGTATCAAGTCTACAATTGTGGCATGCTCTGCCGCTTCTTTCGAATCATTCATTAGTAATTGGGCTGCTTCAGGTATCGAAGCGTCAATGGTTCCCTTCATCGGGTATGAGGAAATCTTCCCCTTGTGAATCCTGACAAATATTTCGGGTGAAAAGACTGTGAATGAATCCTTAAGCCATAGTTTATAGATAGCTTTTGAATGAGTATATATATCCTTAAGAGTAAGATTGGTCTCTATTGGAG
>CAKUYM010000411.1 GCA_934716785.1 uncultured Bacteroides sp.
CCTACATACAAGCCCCCCTGTCCATCCGAACTAACCGCCCTATATCGGAAAGTCTCTACCACCACGTTATCATCTGCAGTAGAGTGGTTCAGATAGGTTTGCGATTCAATATTATATTGGAGAATTTCTTTATTAGTGATGATCCATACATTATTTTTCTCTGATAGCAATCCCAATACAGTACAATTGTCCATCATGTTATCTACCGATATGTTCTCAAATGTTTTCATTGTCTTATCAGATCTGAGAATTCTTTCTAACGAAGTATTCAGCCACAAACATCCTTCCTTGTCAAAACAGAATTTTTCAACCTCTTCCTTCTCTGAGAGTATAGGAATACGTCCTTTCAATTCACAGGAAATGCAATGGTCAATACAAGTTAAACGATAAATCTGTCTGTCATATGATATTCCCCAAATATTCCCTTCCATATCACTGGCTAAAGAGGCTATTCGAGGAGTCTTTTCATTTGAAGCTACCAATAATTTACGGTCAGGACACTTCACATTCAGACTTCCATACCATACAGAGATCCAAAGATTTCCTTCTTTGTCTTCTATCAGGTCACCGACTCCACCTTCTGCGACAAAAATATCTTCTTCCACTTGCACTTTCATGTCTTTCTGACTCAATCTCATCACATGAGGTTCATATTTTGAATTAACCCACACTCCAGATTTATGAAGAGATTTTTTTATTATATTGACCTCGCCAATATTGCTATCAACAAATAAATCATGTGACAAATTATATAAGCATAATCCGTGTCTATCTTGCTCAAACCACATGATACTATCATTATCTAGAGACAGATTTAAAATATTAGCATCCCAGCCAAGTTTCTTCTTTAGTTGTAGCAAAGGGAAATTGTCTACATTTGGATTATTAAAAAGAATTGTATAACCCGTATCATAAGATCCTAACCATAAATTGCCCTCTTTATCTTTACAGATACGGGTATACATCATATGAGTATCAATCAGATTATGGATATCTATCATTTCTAATGTCCCGTTATCTTTATGCTTTAATACATAAAGCCCAGCATAAGAAAGTACCCACAAATAACCAAATGTATCATCTTGCTCTATACTATAAATTGTTGATTCTGTCAAATTTTCATTTGGTTCAATCATTTTATATTGTTCACAGCACTCCTCCCCCTCTTTATCTGGAGAAAAATGCCATAATCCGGCTCCCCATGTACCTAACCAATAACTGCCGGACTGATCTTGATACATGACATTAGCTGTTGTTCCTATTTGAGAACATGGGTAGTGTATAAAAGTATCCGTTATTGAATTATGCTTGAATATACCATTTGTAGCCATTACCCAAACCTGATTTTTTCTATCTATATAGATGGACTGTATGCCTCCTTGACTCTTTCCTGCAGAGTTTACAAGTTCGTATTCTTTTACAATGTGGGCGATAGAATCACATTTATACATTCTTCCATCAGAAGCGACCCAAACATTTTCAGTTTTATCAACTGCCACATAACTAACCGAATGATTTTGAAATCTTTTATCAGGAAAAGGCATGATACGACACGTCTGTTTATCATACAAATTTAGTCCTCCCCAATTGGCAATCCATACATATAAGTTATTATCATCTATACTTGTAATTGCATTAGCGGCCAACAAATTTTGATTTTTATAGTTAGAACGGAAATTCAATAACCTATAACCATCATATCTTGCTAACCCATTTGTTGTAGCAATCCAAAAAAAAACCTTCTCTATCTTGATGAATGTCTTGTATCTCATTAGAAGATAACTGATCCAAGAATGGGAATTGTCTGAAAAATATATGCTGCGCAGTAACAGTCAATTCTCCCAAGAATAGAAACAAACAAAAAAACAAATATTTCATAGCGCTATTATCTGATGTGGGAACAAGAACAGAAAAATACACTTTTTTAATTCTGCACCTATTTAAATTCTCAGGAACCACTCGGTGTAGCCAATTTCTCCGTACTACCCCGAATATTCCTAAATTCATAAAATAGCAAACATATAGTTTATGCAGAACTGCACTAACCCTTACTCCTCTACCAACGTCGTTATGCTGCGAGGAGTCAGTTCTGTAGTCCCGTTAGTCCTACCAACAGGTGCCAGATTCTCAGATGAGATATCGCTCGTGCGATACATTCGCCATGTTTTATCGTCCAGTCCCTCAATATCAAACACTACAGTCCTCATGTTCTCCGAATAATTAATAGCTACAATTACCCATTTGCCGTCATTGTTACGATATGCAGAACACATTACGCCTTTCGGTTCATTAAAGCCTTCGTTTATCTCCTTGCCATCATTGCTTGTTACATGTATGCCAAAGCGCTGTGCTCCTGGACGAATGAAACGACTGAAATTGCCAAGAGCCCAAAGTAACTTTGAGTCTACGGCATACCCCGTACGCCACTGGTCATTGCTATAGACACGCAACAGTCCGTCACGATAATCGCCACCAGCAGCTCGCCACCAACTCCAACTTTCAGCATTAGCATAGCAAAGATCATGGTGAATCACACGAGCCACGTAGAGTGCTGTTTTCATGGAGAAATCATAGCCACCGCCACCACCTATTTCCTCATCGTTTGACATAATACAAGTTTCTGTCTGCCAAAATTTTATATTCTTTTCTTTGCACTTTTCACGCACCTTCACACGACATTCGCGCATATATTTTAAAGGCGTATTGGTCCAATAACTGTGTCCTCCGATAATCTGCGGCAGATGCTTCACATTACCAACGTATGTATCAATACTATCTTTTGTAAAAAACGATTGTATTTCATGACCACGTTGCCAGCCTGCATCATGCAAGCCAAGCAAACATCGGTAATCGCTCGATTCATTAATTAGAATCTCGGTATTGAGTTTCAGGTTGGTTAGAGCCTTGCCAAGTTCACGGGCCACATGGGCCACCTCACGGTTAGTCGCAGGCGAACCTTCTTGTTTCGGCCCTGTCCAATTCCAATTGCCGTCAGGCTCATTACATGGGCTGATATAATTTATATGCACACCATCATACCGTTCAATGCCTTTTATCGATGTGGCCATAAATAGAGCAAAGTCATCATAGCAATCATCACACAGGTTTATTGTACCGCCACGACCAGTGTTGGTAGCAAGCCCGTTTTTTGTGAAAAACACTGGAGCAGAATTGCAGAACGCCAATATATAAGGTACCCCACGTTGCTTGGCAAGTTTGAGAAAGCGTCGTTGCCCGAGTTGCTTTGACCAATCGTAAGAACCGTCTGCGTTAAGAAAACACTCAGTACGTGTGCCATATTGTATCTGGGAATTGTCGCCTTGCTCAGCACTCCCAGCCCCGAGGTTAAATCGCCATATTGAAAGACCTATACCTTTAGGTTTTCCTTGGGAATCATTCTCAGTGGAAAACAACCAGTCTGCGATCTGATTTTGCTGTTCATCATCCCAAAGACCAATGAACTGCATGCTCCAAGCATCACTCGCTCCAAAATGTTGTATGTGCTGTTCTGGCTGCGATGGCATTATGGTGTAGTGTGTCTGAGCTGATGCAACAGAAAACGATGTCATAAACAATGCTGCAGGAAGCATTTTTATTAAACGGTTTGTCATAATAATATAATATATTGAAAAGTTCTGTAACTAACAGAAATCCTAAGATCCAAAATTTACTTAGATTAGTGTAACCAAACTTTCACTTAAGATTATCTTGTATGGGAACAAAATTACATATAAAATAAAAAACATTCCAAATTTGGGTGACATATTTTATACGTAAAGAGCTATTTTTCTCATAAGCATCCCCACACCAATAGGACTCTTAGGCTTGCATCATGTACGTTATAATTACCCATATAATGATATTCTTTCTTCTTTTTATTTATTAAATGTCTACTTTCTAAACTGAAGATCTGATGAATTCGGAAGAATAATATTCTATGAAACGAGACTCCCGACAGGTATCAC
>CAKUYM010000412.1 GCA_934716785.1 uncultured Bacteroides sp.
CGGATTATCAAGGCGGCGCCAATGAACATGGCTGCCATATATAGCATCGGTTTCAGTCTTGCCCACGTGCTGACAGGTTCTTCCTTGAAAGCAACGTTTTCTTTCTCAGGGAGCTTATTCATCATCTCCGAAGTCAGGTTTTCAAAGTAACCGTCGGGCACTTTGAAAGAATTGTCCTTTCCGAGCTTCTTCAATAAGGTATCTTCTTCTTTCATACGTTTTTCTCCTCTCTTTTTCTTAGACGTTGTACGGGTTAAAAGGTTTAATCAATCTCTTCTAAAAACTTTTCTATTTTCTTCACTGCATGATGATAGGATGCTTTCAATGCACCGACCGACGTACCGAACACTTCCGACATCTCTTCGTATTTCATTTCCTGATAATACTTCAGGTTGAACACCATACGTTGTTTTTCGGGCAGAGTCATCAATGCTTTCTGCAGGCACAGTTGCGCCTTGTCACCCGAAAAGTACGGATCGCTTTCCAACTTTTGCACCACCATCGCTTCCGGGTCGTCGATAGCCACGGTGGTCATGGCATGCTGTTTGTTCAGGAAAGTAAGACATTCATTCAGCGCGATACGATAGAGCCAAGTAGACAGCTTCGCCTCGGCACGGAAATAGTCGATATTCATCCATGCCTTGATGAAAGTGTTTTGCAGGAGATCGTTCGCATCCTCATGTGACAGTACCATCCGGCGGATCTGCCAGTATAGCTGCTCGCTATACTGCGCCACAATCATCTCGAACCCTTTCCGCTGGGTACTCTCGTCTTGAAGGAGTTTCAGAACTTCGCGTTCGTTATATGGAGTCATAATCTCTCGTTATCTGTATGTTTATTTATGGTTCTACAAATTCTCCGCCGACATCGATACATAGGTTTTCTTTCGCTAAGATTGTCTGGGGGAAAATGGCGGACGCCTCTTCGAGCAATACGGATTCATCGTCGTAACGGGCAGAGAAGTGTCCGATCACCAACTTCCTCACATGAGCGTCCGAAGCGAGTTGTGCCGCTTGCGCGGCTGTCGTGTGATAGGTCTCTTTGGCACGTGCCAAGTCCTCTTGCGCAAAAGTGGCCTCGTGAAAGAGCAAATCCGCATTCATGATTTGTTCCGCTATGGCCGGACGATAAATCGTATCGGAGCAATAGGCGTATCTGCGCGGCGGATCCGAAGGGCGGGTCAAGCGTGCATTAGGGATTATCTCCCCTTCGGGAGTAATAAAGTCGGCTCCGTTCTTGATGCGGTTCAGCTCATAGACGGGGACTTTATAAAAGTCGACCATCTCTCTGACGATATGGCTGGGACTTTGCTTTTCTTCAAAAAGGAAGCCGCAACAAGGAATGCGATGTTTCAAGGGAATCGTAGTAACGGTCACTGAACGGTCGTCATAAATGACAGCCGGCTCTTTCGTTTCAAACTCATGGAAGAATACTTTATAGGTCAGTGTCTTGCAGAAAAAGGCAAGCATCGGCACAAACAGTTCTTCGAGCCCTTTCGGAGAGTGGATATGCAGATCGGCAGTCCTGCCCAACAGGCCGAAAGTTGAAATCAAGCCCAACAGTCCGAAACAATGGTCGCCGTGCAGATGAGAGATGAAGATATGATTCAACCGGGAGAACTTCAACCGGGAACGGCGAAGTTGCATCTGTGCACCTTCCCCACAGTCGATCATAAACAGCTTCTCACGCAGGTTGACGACTTGTGAGGTCGCAAAATGTCGTGTGGTAGGCAAAGCGGAGCCGCATCCTAATATATGTAACTCAAATTTTTCCATGGTATGCAAAGATAAATCTTTTCGGATTCAATCCGGCAAAGGAAGAGAAAAATATTTCACCACAGAGTACACAGAGTTCCCCAATAAAGAATAAAAGGATTCTGTGTACTCCGTGGTGAAGACAAAAAAAGCGCCCCCGAAACGGGAACGCTTTCATTACAAATATTCAGTTCTGATGATTATTTCTTTCCTTCCAACTGCTCTTTCAATGCAGCAAGAGCGTCGATATCGCCCAGTGTAGTTGAAGCAGCCTGGTTTTGGATCATCGGAGTTTCTTCTCTCTTGCCTGATGCTTTCTTAGCTCCGGAAGCAGCTTTCTTTTCAGCTCTTTCTTCAGCCTTAGCAGCATCTTCGAAGATACGGCTGTGAGACAGGATGATTCTCTTGGCATCCTTGTTGAACTCGATAACTTTGAATGGAAGTTTCTCATCCAACTGTGCCTGAGTACCGTCTTCCTTTACAAGGTGTTTCGGAGTAGCGAAACCTTCTACACCGTAAGGAAGAGCTACAACAGCACCCTTATCCAGCATTTCGATGATAGTACCTTCGTGTACGGAACCTACAGTGAATACAGTTTCGAATACATCCCAAGGATTCTCTTCGAGCTGCTTGTGACCAAGGCTCAAACGACGGTTTTCTTTGTCGATCTCCAATACCTGAACTTCGATGTCGGCACCGATCTGAGTAAATTCTGACGGGTGTTTAACTTTCTTAGTCCAAGAAAGGTCAGAGATGTGGATCAATCCGTCTACACCTTCTTCGATTTCTACAAATACACCGAAGTTAGTGAAGTTACGAACTTTTGCAGTATGCTTGGAACCTACAGGATATTTCTCTTCGATAGTTTCCCATGGGTCTTGCTTCAATTGTTTGATACCCAAAGACATCTTACGTTCTTCACGGTCGAGTGTCAGAATAACAGCTTCTACTTCATCGCCTACCTTCATGAAGTCTTGAGCAGAACGCAGGTGCTGGCTCCAAGACATTTCAGAAACGTGGATAAGACCTTCTACGCCCGGAGCGATTTCGATGAATGCTCCGTAGTCAGCCATAACGACAACTTTACCTTTCACCTTGTCGCCAACCTTCAAGTTAGGATCAAGAGCATCCCATGGGTGCGGAGTCAATTGTTTCAGACCAAGAGCGATACGTTTCTTTTCGTCATCGAAGTCAAGGATAACAACGTTGAGTTTCTGATCCAACTCAACCACATCTTTCGGATCGCTAACGCGTCCCCAAGAAAGGTCAGTGATGTGAATCAAACCGTCTACGCCGCCAAGGTCGATGAATACACCGTAAGATGTGATATTTTTAACAGTTCCTTCGAGAACCTGTCCTTTTTCGAGCTTACCGATAATTTCTTTCTTCTGTTGTTCCAGTTCAGCTTCGATAAGAGCCTTGTGAGAAACAACAACATTTTTGAATTCCTGGTTGATTTTAACCACTTTGAATTCCATTGTTTTGCCAACGAATACATCATAATCGCGGATCGGTTTAACATCGATCTGAGAACCCGGCAAGAATGCTTCGATTCCGAATACGTCTACGATCATACCACCCTTAGTGCGGCACTTGATGTAACCCTTGATAATTTCTTCATTTTCCAGAGCAGCGTTAACGCGATCCCAAGAACGAGTAGCGCGGGCTTTTCTGTGAGACAGAACGAGCTGTCCTTTTTTGTCTTCCTGGTTTTCGATGTACACTTCTACAGTATCACCTACTTTCAGATCAGGATTGTAACGGAATTCATTCAAAGGGATGATACCGTCTGATTTGTAACCGATGTTCACAACTACTTCACGCTTGTTCATTGCGATTACGGTTCCGTCAACAACCTCGCGGTCGTTCACTTTGTTAAGCGTACCGTCGTAAGCTTTTTCCAGTTCTTCGTGGCTTACATTTGTTACTGATTCGCCATTTTCATAAGCATCCCAGTTGAAGTCTTCAATAGGAGCTACGTTCTTTAAGTTTTCCATTAATAAATAAATTGTTTAATACTTTAATTAAATAAGACATTATATTATCTATAAATCGGGCGCAAAGGTAGAAATATTTTCTTGACCGACAAAAGAATAGCAAAATAAAAGATGACCGTATCTGCATTTTTTTGTTACAGCGTCTTAATATATATGGAGTTACAGATATGGCACCACCTA
>CAKUYM010000413.1 GCA_934716785.1 uncultured Bacteroides sp.
CTTCAATACGAAGAGAAGCAGTTTCTCTTTGCCGAAAAATTCCCCAACTGCCGCTTTTTGAGAAAATAGCATTCCAATTATCACCTTTGTAAGATCCATCCTTACGGGGATTCATACGCATGATAAATTCCACAGAGAAACTAGAATTTTCTCCTATTGCATATTTAATGTTTGTAGAAACCGTATCTAAAACAATCCCTTGTGCTTTGGATGAATCAAAATAAGCTCCATACATTTTTTTTCCTAACATCCTCTGTTCCGTATAATGCGGATAGTAGAATATCCCAAACGTATTTCGTTCCTCTGCAGAGTTTCCACCATAACTACCGTCTTCTTTTCCACCATGATTAGATGTTACAACAACCAGCCAGTCCTCATAAAAAGCATTTTTTCTTTCATCAATTGCCTGCAAGAATTCACCAATATATGCATCTATATGTTGAAGTGCTGTGATATAATTGACATTATTGGCGGAAAATCCTCCTAACCTACCAGCTTCCAACATACTGGAGAAACTTAATAGCGTAAAATTAAAATCACTATTTTTCAGATGCTCCAATATCACATTTTTGGTTTCTTCATCGTTCGCTGTAGTCACGGTCTTTTGTGCCGCATTTAATAAATTCTTATTCAACTTGTCCCAAGGCGTTACACATAATGTCGGATTTTCCGAGTCATTCTCTGCAATATGATGTAGAATCGTTGGATACTGAATTACTTTCTCATTCGGATTACTCGGATCATATTCCACATTGGCCACATACGACTCATCTGTAATCTGATGTTTTTCAGGATTTACTCCAGTCATCATAGTTGCCCAAGTTACAGGATCCTCGCTACCCTCTTTCTGTAAAGTGCGGTTATCACTTAACCCCACCCATGAGTATTTACTATGTTTCAGCATTTTGGCAATAGTACCATCCTGAGGCATCTTCTTCTCTACTATACTTCCGACCGCTCCATCTATATTGATCCAAAGAACTTTACGATGGATAGTTGTTGATATCACTGAATCAGAATCAAACCCATCCTCTGCAATCCCCTCCGGTGCCTCATACGTAGTACAAGAATAATGAAGAGAAATGATAAATAATCCGACTATCCCAACAATAACTGTATTTATAAGCTTTTTCATATATGATATCTTTTATGGTTTCTTGTAATAAGTTCCAAACTCAGCGAAAGAATGGTACTTCTTCTGATTTGCTTTTTCCTCCTCCGTCAAATCTGAATCACTTTTAAACACGATCGTATTGGGATTTGAGATTTTAAGACGAAGATATCTGGCTTGAGTTCTCGGGCAATCAAAGAAACGCTCGTTCTTCAAATTTGCCCTCACTACATTGGGATCAGTAACCTGTAGCAATGTTTCCCATGGAGCATTGATATCATAAGGGTCAGCAACTTCAGAGCCAATATATTCAACATGAACATCAGCCAAGCACTGATTGGAATTACCATTTGCCAAATATACCCCATCAATATCAGATACCTTGTTCAAATCAAAAATGATATAATAAGGTAACTCCAAAGGTTTGTCATTAATCTTACCCGAACTCCAATTAGTATTCTTTTTCCCATCAATCAAATATTCAGGTTTTCTGGAATCACTATCATAATTTACACCATAGTCTTTATCATACGCAGATACTTTCCAGTCTCTACGACTATGCCGATAACAATATGAAGATGCATCATAGTCCTTTACCTGTTGAGGATTCAATGGGTTATACTCCCATATTTTCTTATCCATTAACGGGTATTGTTCAGCATATTTTCTATCCTCGTCCAACTGCTCCACTCCCCAATAATCAAAGAACGGACATAAGTTCCGTTTAAAATAGTCACACAGCCTGCGAAAAGCATAACTTAGAGTTGAGTTATCAATCGACCGTTCCTCTTTTGCCTTCAGATTCAGGTATTTCATCGCTTCCCAATTATTATCTTCATAATTAGCCAATTGAATAAGACTTAACAAGTCGAATGCTTTATATGCAATCTTATCATCATACTTGGTTGCAGCATCCTTTTTTGCCCATTTACTTGAATCAGCCATAGCATACTCAATAGCCTTAGGGAATAAAGTAGTTATATTCTCTTCACCCGGAAAGATTTCACCAAAAGCATTCTCTTTTGAAAAATTTTTCTCTCCTATCCGGTACAAAGGAATTGCATTAGCCACTGCCCGATAATCAGCTGGCCAAGGATTATTGCGTGATCGATAGGTACACATTGAATTGATTGCCCCCAACAAAGCCACAGAGTTACCCATTCTCAATGTTCTAAGGTTTAACATTTCTTCCAACATATACGTGTTGTTTATCGCAACTATTGCATAGTCACTATTACGCAAATACAGATTTCCTAAAACTTGTACATCTAACACAACCCGAAAAGGAAACTCCGGAGCACGTTCCTTTTCTTCCGCATTCTCGTCAATCTTTAATCCATAATATTCGAAGAAAAACTCTTCAATTACTTCATCCCATTCTTTACCGACTTCTTGCAAGGTAGATGAAATACTTTCCAAATTATCAAGTACACGATCTTTCTGTACGGTAAAAGCGAAATGCTTTCCTCTTATTTCCAACCAAGGAACAGTGGTCTCTGATATTCTTCTCTTCCAATCCTGCAAGTCTGTCTCTCCTATTACAAAATCCGGAGATTTATATACTCCTTCTATTTTTAAAGAACAAGTACCGGAAGCTGCCAGCCCAAAACTTTTTTTAATCCAGATATTTCCTCCCAATGGATTCTTTATAATATTCTTTCCTGGAAACAAAGCTTTAGCAACATATACCAAAGGCATACGTTGATAAGAAGCCAATTCTGTAAGATCATCCATGTGTGATCCTACAATAACGCTAAGTCCCATCGTATTATCCTCCACAGTAATAGCCACCTGCTCACCGGCTCCGGCATAAAGTCCCGTACTATAAATCGGCTGCGGCACTTTAGATACTCCCAAAGTGATGGAATCAATGTATTGCTTATTCAAATCAAGCTCAATTGTAGCGTTAATCCGTTCTTCTTTTGCCGTATCTACCAATCCCGGAAAAATACGCGCCTTTTCATACATACTGACATCAATTCCCCCTTCGGTATCTATTGTAATATCCGGTTCATTAGCACCATTATTATCTATACCGTCAGTTATATCATATTTATAAGCCGTATCACATCCTCCGAGCCACACAGATATGCCCAAAACGAATAGAAGAATGAATACACTGCTTCTTTTATTTTTTAATATATTCTTACTCATAACAGCCTATTTATATTTAGTTTTCTTCCATAAAAGTGTATTCAAATGTTTTCCCTACACCTTCAAATTTCCATTCTGAAATAGAAAGTCCCAACCATTGCATAGCTTGTAAGGGGATATCTACATTATTGAAAACAGCTTGATAATAAGAGTCATCCGGAGCTGGCGATAAATGTTCTTCTGCAGAATTGCCAGTTGTCCATGTTTGATCGGCAAAGGTTATATCAGATTTTCCCGCATATGAATCCGCATATTGAGAAACATCTTTCAATACAGGATTTTCCAGGTCCTCTTCTCGGTCACATGGCCAATAACCGATTAAATGGTCCCAATATTCATTTTTCACTTCTTCTAATTTAGTTACCCCATGGTTTTTCTTAATAAACTCTTCAGGTAGCGCTACGTCATAAAACTGAAGATTCGTTACACAAAAGCCAGCATTCCCTTCATTAGGAGAGTTTGTTATTTTCCCAATTGTCAACGGGTAATCCGGACATGTCAGATCCGCTGGTAAAGTCATATTCTGCTGATCTCTATGCGTACTGTAATTCCCGTCTATATAAGCTCTGAACCGACGTGCCTCTCTATCAAAAACAAGCGTTACAGTATGCCATTTACCATCCGTACTAACATAGGGATCACTCGACTGCTGACT
>CAKUYM010000414.1 GCA_934716785.1 uncultured Bacteroides sp.
TTCAAGAATCGTAAACCGATTGACATGTTCTTTATCCCATACGGCATAAAGAACCTCGACACCTTCTTCCAAGCGTAGCGATGCTTCTATTTCCTCTTTCAATATTTGTTTGTATTCTTCCTGTTTGGACGGCTCGACTGTTATGTATGCGATTTTTATCATTGCTGTTTTCTGTTATCATTGATATTAATACCAGTCATGTTTCTCGTTCCGGTCGAGTGCGGCAATTTGCGACATCTCTTCATCCGTCAGTTCAAAATCGAAAATGGATATATTTTCTTTGATATGGTCGGGGTTACTTGAACCGGGAATGACAACTACACCCCTTTGTAAATCCCAACGTAGAATGACCTGTGCCGAAGACTTGCCGTGAGCGGCTGCAATCCGACTGATGGTTTCATTTCCTAACAATGCAGCCGTATGACCTCTGCCGCCGAGCGGATACCATGCTTCCACTACGATACCTTGGCTGTGCATATATTCTACAATCCCTTTTTCTTGGTAATAAGGATGTATCTCATTCTGTACCAATACAGGCTTTGTGCTTACTTGCGGCAGGAACTCCGTCATTTCCTTTATGTAGTAGTTCGATAATCCGATGGAGCGAATCTTGCCCTGCACCACATATTTTTCCATTGCTTTATATGCTTTTACATCGTCAGTTCCCGGATGGTGTAACAGCATCAGGTCAATATAACCGATGTCGAGTTTACGCAAGCATTCTTCTATTGCTGCTTCGGGATTGCTGAATTGATTAGGATAAAGTTTGGTTGCCACGAAGATTTCTTCACGTGGCACGCCCGATTCACGAACGCCTTGTCCCACTTCTTCTTCATTGTCATACATGTGTGCCGTATCAATTTTGCGGAAGCCGGAAGCAAGAGCCGCCTTGACGGAATTTACACAGACATCACCATGCAGACTGTATGTGCCCAGCCCAACGATAGGCATATCATATCCACTGCTAAGTCTTACGGTAGGTGCTTTCCCATTTTCACCTTTCGAGAGGTTGAACACGCCTACATTGCTATTTTGATTCAAATTCAAATTCATACTTTCAATCCAATCTTTAATTGTTCCTGTTGATTCACTTCCATTAAAACGTTTTCCTTGTTTCCATGCGGCTTTCTCTGCCGATTCGTGCAAATCTGTATCGCTTGAACCGATGCCACTGGAATGTGAAGTACAGAACGGCACGATGGTTTTGCCCGATAGATTTAGGCTTTCAAGGAATGTATGGATTATTTTAGGAGCTTTTCCCCACCAAATGGGATAACCAAGAAAAACCACGTTATAGTCCGAAAAGTTTTCGACTTTACTGCTTATCGCCGGACGTGCTGCCGGGTCGTTCTGTTCACGGTTCGCACGGGACGAGGAATTATTATAATTCAAGTCCTCACTTGTGTAGGGCGTTTCAGGAATGATGCGATGAAGTGTTCCATCGGTGACTTCTGCAATTTTTTCCGCAATACCTTTCGTTGTATTCGTGCAAGAAAAATAGACCACTAACGTGCGTCCGTTACCGGGTTGTGGTTCAGGCATTGGTTCCGGTTCCGGTGTGGGTGTCGGTTCTTCTGTATTGACAGATTCTTCTGTAGGGCTGCAAGCAGCCGTAGCAAAAGATAATCCCGACAAAAGAATAAGTGATGATAACAACATTTTCATATAATTACCGTTTAATGTTTCTAATGGTTTTAGCGGGTACACCCGCTACTATGACATTGTCCGGTACATCTACTACTGTTCCGGCGGCTACAATGGCATTTTCTCCTATGGTTACTCTGGGCAGAATGATTGCTCCTGCACCAATCCACGCATTGCGCTTTATCACTATCGGTTTTACTAATAACCTATGTCGCAAAGCTGGTTCTTCGGGATGGTTCTCGGTAACAATTTTTGCTCCCGGCCCGATAAATACTCCGTCCTCTAATGTGATACCACCTTGGTCGAGGAAAGTGCAACCGAAATTGATAAACACTTCTTTTCCCACACGGGTTAGTTTGCCGAAAGCTGTATAGAACGGTGGAAACATTCGTACCGAAGCGTCCAACTGTTGCCCCCAAATACGTTCGAGCAACGCCCTTATTTCATCAGGAGAATGGTATTGGGTGTTCAGTTCATGAACAAGTTTCTTAGTGTTCTCTATTTCGGAGCAGAGCAGAGGAAAATCGGCATCCGTTTCTGTAATCCGTTCCCCATTCCGCATTCTTTCGATAATCTTATTCATCCTGTTTATTTCCTCAACGTATTCATGTCAATCACATAGCGGAACTTTACTTTTCCGTCCGATACGTTACGCCAAGCCTTATCTATTTCTGCGGCATCTGCCTTGATAATTTCCACTTCGGGATAAATGTCGTGTGCAACGGAATAGTCCAACATTTCCTGTGTTTCCTTTATACCACCGATAAGCGAACCGTAAACTTTACGCTGTGAGAGAAAAGCCATATTAGCGATGTTAAGTGTCGATTTGTCGGGCAATCCCACAATAGCCATTTCTCCACCCATTTTCAGCATAGCCACGTATTGTATTGGTTCATAATTGGCAGGTATGGTACTGATAATGAAATCGAACGTATTGTTCAAACCTTTCATTTCATTTGCATTCGTTACATTTACATACCGGGTGGCTCCCATGCGGGCAGCGTCATTGCGTTTTTCTTCTGTACGGTCAAAGACGGTAACATCGGCTCCCAAATCCACAAGGTATTGAACAGCCATGTGTCCTAAACCGCCATATCCGGCAACGGCAACTTTATCACCTTTCTTTACATTGCTGAAATGTATGGGCGACCATGTGGTGACACCTGCACACAATAACGGAGCAACACGTTTCAAATCGGCGTTTACAGGTATTTTAATAGCAAAATTTTCACTAACCACGATATTGTCGGAATATCCACCCATTGCCATTTCTCCATTGTGATAACGGTCAGGAGAGTTGTAAGTAAAGGTAGTCCCGTTTTCACAAAACTGCTCTTTGTGCATTTCGCAGGAATGGCAGTGTCCGCACGCATTGACCATGCAGCCTACACCTGCTAAGTCACCCACTTTGAATTTTGTTACATTCTTACCTACCTTTGCCACTCGTCCGGCTACCTCATGTCCCGGAACCATCGGATATGCTGCATATAATCCCTGTTCCTGCTGTTCATCCCAAGCGGCGTGCAAGTCACTGTGGCAGATTCCTGCATAAAGAATCTCAATTTGAATGTCATTTTCTCCAATGGCATGACGGGTAAATTCGTAAGGTCGGAAAGTGTCTTTGGCTGAAAACATGGCAAAACCTTTTGCCGGGACACGTTCTTCACTTATTTGTGCAAAAGCGGTAGTTATACATGCCAGCCCTGCAATCATTGTCATTACTGTACGTTTCATATTCTATCAGTTTTAATTAATTTATTTGTTCGATGCAAAATTAGGGGGTTATATTCATTTGTCAGATACCTTTCTTACGGGGTAAAGTACCTCGATTACGGAAGATAAATCTTTTGATGGTATCTAATAATCAACAAAGTACCTAAATTACGGATTAAGGTATCTGAATTACAGTTTTTACCTATCTGCCGTTTCGTGATACAAAAAAATGTGTTTTCTTTGCATTACAAGATTAATTTGCGTACTATAAACATTCAAATAAGATGAAAGATAACCTTGATATTATAAAAGCAGATACCATCGAGCAGTACAATAAGTTCTTTGGTTTTGAAACACGCCACCCATTAGTAAGCATTGTTCATTTTGACCAGTCCGTGCCCCAACCCACACATAAAATGACACTTGGTTTCTATGCGCTTTTTCTGAAAAAGACAACCGGGTGCATTATTAATTATGGTAAGACTGTCTATGACTTTGACGATGAAACAGTGGTGAGTTTTGCTCCGGGACAGACTGTAGGTAT
>CAKUYM010000415.1 GCA_934716785.1 uncultured Bacteroides sp.
ATATTAGATAGAGGAAATAATGGGCGATTGGCGATTGAGAATGGGGCGATTGTATCATATTCCTCACAGGGGGCTATTTCGATAAATAAAATAATGATACGGCCCAAAGAGAATAAAGAGAAAGAAGATGGGTATAATCAGATCGTTGTACCTAAAGGTAAACATAGTAGTCTGTTGTTGGCAGATGGAACAAAACTTGATATAAATGCTGGTTCTCGTGTGATATTTCCGTCATGTTTTAAAAAAGACAGGCGAGAGATTTACATAGAAGGAGAAGTGTTTTTGGATGTAAAATATGATAAATCAGCACCTTTTATAGTGAAGACTTCGAATTTTGATATTGAAGTTCTTGGTACAGCTTTTAATGTAAATGCTTATAAAGATGACGTAAAATCTTCAGTTGTTTTGTTGCGTGGATTAGTTAATGTAAAAGATGAACATGGAGAAAAGCTGAGTTTAGTTCCCAATGAACGGGTTTCAATAGAGAATGGGGTCATTCAAGGAAAAACGCATGTGAATGCAGAAGAATATATAAGTTGGGTAAATGGCGTCTTTATCCTGAAAAACGAATCGTTGGATGATGTTTTCAAAAGGATGGAGAGATATTTTGATCAGAAAATTGTGCTGACAGGTAAGATGCCTGTAGAACCGCTTTGTGGAAAAATTGATCTGCATGAAGGCATTCGGGAAATTATTCGTTTTATATGTCTTACTGCTCCAGTTGAAGCAGAAGAACGAGATAATGTTTTTTACATTTCCCCCAAAATGGAATAGTGAAGATGTTTAACTTTTAAAAAGAAAGAGAGGCCTATGAAGTAAAATATATGAAAAACAAAAGTCCGGATAATACTGCAAATATTATCCGGACAGAGAGTAAAACTCAAACTCGCAAAATTTGGTTTAACCCTTAGTATTACAAAATTATGGAAAACAATAAGATTTCGTGCAGTATATTAGTGAAAATACGCAAATATATACTCACAATTACCTTTTTTTTAATTATTCTACCCACATTTGCCAAGATCAGTTCTATTGATTTGCAAGAGCATTTCACTTTTGAGTTGAAAAATACTTCTATAAAAGAAGCACTTTCTTTGATAGAAAAGAAAAGTGAATATATATTTCTTTATTATGAAACAGCAATTGACGTATCCAAAAAAGTTAATTTAAGAGTCAAAGATAAATCTATATCGGAACTTCTTGATGCACTGTTCGCGGGAAGTCTCATTCGCTATGAAATAAAAAATAGACAGATAATACTTAGCAAAGTTCCGTCTGTTTCTCAACAAGTGACAAAAGACAAGAAAATAACCGGGCATGTTAGAGATAAAAATGGAGATCCTATAATAGGCGGGAATATCTTGGTAAAAAACTCTTCAATAGGTACAATTACAGATATAAACGGAGCGTATTCTTTAAATGTGCCGGAAAAAGCGACTCTTGTTGTATCATTTATTGGTTATAAAACTCAAGAGATATATGTAGATAAACAGGATATTATCAATATTACATTGCTTGATAATCAGGAGATTTTAGATGAAGTCGTTGTTATTGGATACGGAACTCAGAAAAAAGCGGATCTTACTGGTGCTGTAGCTAACATTAGTGCAGATAAGTTGAGCAGCCAAAGCAATGTTAATATCGGTCAGGCTTTACAAGGAAAAATAGCTGGTGTGGATATTGTTTCTCAAGGTGGAGCTCCCGGAGCCGGCACACGTATTATGATACGTGGTATTGGGACCTTGAACAATGCTGCTCCACTATATATAGTAGATGGCATGTATATGGGAAGTATAGATCATCTAAACCCGAATGATATTGAGAGTATTGATGTCTTGAAAGATGCTTCTTCTGCGGCAATTTATGGTTCGAGAGCTGCAAATGGAGTTGTTATTGTCACTACTAAGTCTGGTTCTAATACAGAAGGTAAACCTATTATTGATTTATCGGCAAATGTAGGTGTGCAAGCACCTTCTAAATATTTAGATATGCTGAATGCCGGTGAATGGGCTAAGGTTACCAATGTTGCCCGTGAAGCTGCAAACAAAACAGCCTTGGATATGGCATTGGATTTGGATTCCAAAGAGGATAATGACTGGCAGCGTGTAATGATGAGACCAGCTTTGATGCAAAATTATAATGTGTCCATTAAGGGAGGAACTAATTATTTTTCTTATTATACAGGATTGGGATACATGAATCAAGATGGTATTATCAAAGGAACTAATTATAAAAGATATAATGTGACTTTTAAATCAGAATATAAACGCGATTGGTTTACTTTGGGCAATAATGTTGTATTAAGTCTTCAACAAAATGATCCTTTATATAATTTTGCACGTGGTGGATATTTGGGCATAATATTGGAATCTATTCCGACATTGCCCCGTTATGATAAAACAAATGGCGGATATGGCAAAAATTATGGTGATGTGACGGATATTCCTAATCCTTTAGGTATTTTAGACCGTGATATAACCCGCCGAGATCAAGATAATTATTCTGCATATGTTAATCTATATGCGGATATAAAGCTTCCATTCGGTTTGAAGTATCGTCTTAATGCAACCCCGGATATTAGTATGGTGGACAATTCTGCTTATGAGAATATGTACGACTTTGGGTTACGTAAGAACTCAATTTCAAATATGACAAAGTATAAGAGGACTTCCAGTAATCTTTTGATAGAGCATTTGCTATCTGTTGAGCAGGTTTTGGGAAAACATAAAATGAATGCATTTGTGGGGTATTCTTATCAAAAGTATCAGACAAAATATATTATGGCAGCCGGTAAGGGACTTCCGGAGAATATATATGAAGTTGGTGCTGCTACGCAGGATCGTGTAAATGATACGTGGAGTCAAGAAAGTGCATTAACTTCTATTATGGCACGACTTTTCTATTCTTATGATAATCGTTATTTGATTACTGCCACATATCGTAGAGATGGCTCGTCCAAATTTGCAAAGAAAAATCGCTATGGCCATTTCCCATCTGTTTCCTTAGGATGGAATGTTGCAGAAGAGCATTTTATGAAGAATATTTCTTGGATTGACCAGTTGAAGTTGAGAGGTGGCTATGGTGTCTTGGGAAATCAAGAAATAGATAACTATATGTATACGAGTACAATTACCTCAAATATTAATTATCCTGATGGTAATGGTGGATTGTATCAAGGTGCTTTTCCGAAAAAGTTTGCCAATCCCGATATAAAATGGGAAGAAACGACCATGACTAACATTGGCGTTGATATTCTGTTGTTCAAGAACCGTCTATCTTTTAATGGTGATTGGTATTATAAAAAAACGAAGGATATTTTGTTGACAGTACCTATTCCACCTTCATCAGGAGGCTCTAATGACCCAATTAGAAATGCGGGAAAGATAAAGAATACCGGCTTTGAATTTAGTCTGGCATGGAATGATTATATCAATAAGGATTTTTACTATGGTGTTACCCTGATCGGTAATGCTATGAAAAATGAGGTTCTTGAAATGGGGGATGCTGATCAGGTGATTAATGGTGGAACAAATTATAAGAATGTATCTACTACTCGAACTTTAGCAGGGTATCCAATTGGAGGATTTTGGCTGATTCCTACAGACGGGTTGTTCCAATCAGTTGATGAAGTGAATGCACATAGTAAAGATGGTACATTGATTCAGCCGAATGCTCGGCCGGGTGATATTCGCTTTAAAGATGTCAATAAGGATGGTAAAATCACAGATGATGATCGCGTATATTGTGGTAGCCCTTTCCCAAATTTTACAATGGGGTTGAATTTGAATGGCGGATACAAAGATTTTGATGTAATGATTGGTATGCAGGGAGTATTCGGTAATAAGATATACAATGGAACTCGTGTAGATTTGGAAGGAG
>CAKUYM010000416.1 GCA_934716785.1 uncultured Bacteroides sp.
AGGCCGAACAGAAACTGATTGCCGCCAATGCGAGAGTGGGAGTCGCTTATACGAATATGTTCCCGCGTTTGACGTTGACGGGCGGTTTCGGTACGGAAAGCACGTCTTTGTCCACTCTGTTGAAATCACCTTACGCCGTTATGGAGGGGGCCTTGCTGACCCCCATCTTCGGTTGGGGAAAGAACCGTGCGGCACTGAAAGCGAAGAAGGCTGTTTATGAAGCAGAGGTACATAGTTATGAGAAATCCGTATTGCAAGCTTTTAAGGAGACACGCAACGCGATTGTCAATTTCAACAAGATGAAAGAGGTGCACGAGCTCCGTGCTAACTTGGAGCGTTCGGCGAAGAGCTACATGGAGCTTGCGCAACTTCAGTACATTAATGGTGTTATCAATTACTTGGATGTGCTGGATGCACAGCGTGGGTATTTCGATGCGCAGATAGGTTTGAGCAATGCGATTCGTGACGAGCTGATTACTGTCGTGCAGCTTTATAAGGCTTTGGGTGGCGGTTGGAAACAAAATCCCTAAACAAAAGAAAGAAGAATTTTCATAATTCGGAAAAAAGTGCGAAATTTGCAACGCTTTTCAGATTAAACAAGGAACTTACTAACACCTTTAAATAAAAAATTAAAGAAAATGACTAAAAGTGCATTGCAAATTGCAAGGGCTGCTTATCAGCCTAAACTTCCGAAAGCATTGGCATCAGGTGCCGTTAAAGCTGTTGCCGGTGCTGCTACTCAATCTGTAGCCGATCAGGAAGCCATCAAAGCATTGTTCCCCAACACGTACGGAATGCCGTTGATTACATTCGAAGCCGGTGAGGCTGCTGCTCTTCCTGCTATGAATGTAGGTGTAATCCTTTCAGGTGGACAGGCTCCCGGTGGACACAATGTAATCTCAGGTTTGTTCGATGGTATCAAGAAACTGAATCCGGACAGCAAACTGTATGGTTTCATTCTGGGTCCTGGCGGTTTGGTAGACCACAACTATATGAAACTGACTGCCGATATCATCGACGAATACCGTAACACTGGTGGTTTCGATATCATCGGTTCCGGTCGTACGAAACTGGAGAAAGAAGAACAGTTCGAAAAAGGTTACGAGATTATCAAGGAATTGGGTATCAAAGCATTGGTTATCATCGGTGGTGACGACTCTAATACCAATGCCTGTGTATTGGCAGAATACTATGCAGCCAAGAACTACGGTGTACAGGTAATCGGTTGCCCGAAGACTATTGACGGTGACTTGAAGAACGATATGATCGAGACATCTTTCGGTTTCGATACAGCTTGCAAGACGTATGCTGAAGTAATCGGTAACATTCAACGTGACTGTAACTCTGCTCGCAAATATTGGCATTTCATCAAGTTGATGGGTCGTTCGGCTTCTCACATCGCACTGGAATGTGCTTTGCAGGTACAGCCCAACGTTTGTATCATCTCTGAGGAAGTAGAAGCCAAAGATATGTCTTTGGATGATGTTGTGACTTCTATCGCTAAGGTTGTAGCAGACCGTGCCGCACAGGGACACAACTTCGGTACTGTATTGATTCCTGAAGGATTGGTGGAATTCATCCCGGCTATGAAACGTCTGATTGCTGAATTGAACGACTTTCTGGCTGCCAACGCGGAAGAATTTGCTCAAATCAAGAAGTCTCACCAACGCGATTATATCATTCGCAAACTTTCTCCGGAGAATTCCGCAATCTACGCAAGTCTGCCCGAAGGCGTGGCTCGTCAGTTGACTTTGGACCGTGACCCGCACGGAAACGTTCAGGTATCATTGATTGAAACAGAGAAACTGTTGTCTGAAATGGTAGCTACTAAGTTGGCTGCATGGAAAGAAGAAGGCAAGTATGTTGGTAAATTTGCCGCTCAGCACCACTTCTTCGGTTACGAAGGACGTTGCGCTGCTCCGTCAAACTTCGATGCTGACTACTGCTACTCTTTGGGTTATACGGCTTCTATGTTGATTGCCAACGGTAAGACCGGCTATATGTCTTCTGTCCGCAACACAACAGCTCCTGCTGCCGAATGGATTGCAGGTGGTGTGCCCATCACGATGATGATGAATATGGAACGCCGCCACGGTGAAATGAAGCCGGTTATCCAGAAAGCATTGGTGAAACTGGATGGTGCTCCTTTCAAGACATTCGCTGCACAGCGTGACCGTTGGGCTATCGAAACGGATTATGTATATCCGGGTCCAATTCAGTACTTTGGTCCGACTGAAGTTTGCGACCAGCCAACCAAGACTTTGCAATTGGAACAAGCTAAATAAGAGCACTTCATAGCAATTGTAGTGTAACATTGCAATGTGAAGGCTCCTTCAGATACGGATTATGCGGATAAACACAGTTTTATTATAACTATGTGCCCCGCGTAATCCGTTTCTATCTTAAAATATTACTCCTTTAAAGCATGCCGCCACGTAACAATCCGATGTCTGCCGTACAGAAGAAGAAAACAGTTTCTGCTCCACGAAAGAAAAGAACGACGACTTCTTCCCGGGTTTCCCGTAGTCCTAAGAAAGCGCAGGCAAATCATGAGCGTATCATGCCTGTCTGGGTTCGCAATCTTCTGGCAGTGATGATCGTCGGTTGTTTCTCCGTTGTTTTCTATTATTTCTTTATCCGTCCGTATGCTTATCGGTGGCGACCTTGCCACGGGTTGAAAGAGTATGGTGTATGCATTCCGGCAGGATATGACATTCATGGAATCGACATTTCTCATTATCAAGGAAAGATTGATTGGCAACGGCTTCGGCAGAATAAAGAGACGGTGACTCCTTTACACTTCATTTTTATGAAGGCGACAGAAGGCGGAGACCATAGCGATACTACTTTTTCGGCAAACTTTGCCAATGCCCGCAGTCACGGATTTATCCGCGGGGCTTATCATTTCTATATTCCGGGTACGGATGCCTTGAAGCAGGCTGACTTTTTTATTCACACTGTAAAATTGGATACGGGTGACTTGCCACCGGTGCTTGATGTGGAAGTGACCGGACGAAAAGGAAAGGCGGAACTGCAGCGAGGCATTAAACGTTGGCTCGACCGGGTGGAATCTCATTACGGAGTGAAGCCGATTCTTTATACTTCCTATAAATTCAAAACGCGTTATCTGGATGATTCTCTTTTCAATGCATATCCTTACTGGATTGCCCATTACTATGTGGATTCCGTGAAGTATCGGGGTAAATGGAACTTTTGGCAACATACGGATGTGGGGAATGTGCCCGGAATCAAGGAAGACGTAGACCTGAATGTCTTTAACGGTACATTGGAAGACCTTAAGAAACTGACAATTAAATAGCAAAAACTCCCTTGCAGCACAGTAACAGTGGTGCCTCCCTTTCTTGTTTGTAAAGAGAGGGCATCTCTTGCGAGACACCCTCTTTCTATTTTACCGTTCTACCTGTTTTTACACAGTTCTTTTACGAACTAATTATCGAAACAACGATCAGGCTTTATAAATGAACTTCACTTCCGCCCAACGATTCTTCTCCTTGTGATGGATGAAAGTCAACCCGTTCTTTTCAGCTTCTTCACGGATTACCGGAATGTCGTCTACATAGAATCCGCTCATATACAGTTCAGAACCCGGATGCATGCAGGCAATATATCGTTTCATGTCATTCAATAGGATGTTCCGGTTGATGTTGGCAATAATAACGTCAAACGGTCCTTTTCCGGCAAGAGACGAAGCATCTCCTTGAGAAACGGCAATATCGTCCACATGATTCAGCTCTATATTCTCTAAGGAATTCCGCACACACCATTCGTCAATGTCTATGGCAGTGCATGGATGAGCACCTCTCATTCGTGCGAGGATGGCGAGGATAGATG
>CAKUYM010000417.1 GCA_934716785.1 uncultured Bacteroides sp.
TTTTATATAGAAGTGCTATTTTGCTTCAATTAGAAGTGCTATTTACTTCAAAAGCAAAATGCCTGCCTCTTATTTCTTTTTCAACGTCACATTGCTTATTTCCACAACACCGCCAGCTTTCTGTGCAAGAATAGCTACATAGCAGTCCTTCAAGATAGCAGCGTCATCATCAGTTGCAGAAACAGCCAAGTCGGGATTGGATTTCTTGCTGCTGATAGCATTCACTACTTGTCCCATATCATAGTAAACCACTACTTTAGTCCACTTATCAGCGTCTTTAAGTTTAAAATTGTATTGTGCACCCGAAGCATTCGGTTGAGAATCGGCATCATAGTTACGACGCATGAAGAAGGTAGTATTGTACTTGCCGTTATCATTCTTCTCTTCGTTAGTCTGCTTGATATACACACTCACCGGAGTATCTGCCTCTTTGGCTTTTGCATAAAAAGTGAGCACATAGATACCTTTTTCCAATCCGTCCGTGATGCGTTGTCCCAAGAGGGCTTTGTACCAAGAGATATTCTTCGAAGCACCAGAGTTGTCAATCTTCACAGCGTTGGGATATTCGGCATCACCGGTTTGTTCCCACGCGATGGCAGTTGCTCCGGCGGCTTCATTATTCAAAATAAACCATTCGCCTGCGGTAGCTTTATTGGCATTGGTCACCTTCTCGGTTACTTCTGTAGCAAATTTCTCGTTTTTAATCAGGTTCTGAGCACTTACGCTTACTCCTGCAACAGCCAAAAGGCCGACTAATAAAACTTTTTTCATCTTACTGTGATTTAATTAATTATACTTTACTATATTTTCAAACTTTACTGTCATCAACTTTAATATCGTCACTTCACTTGACGGACAACAAACTCATATTTCCCGTCCGCCTTCTTCTCCTCGGTCTTCAACGTGATGCGGTAAATCTCCTTCCCCCATACGTTAGACAGACGCGGATCATTCAATTTGATAGTCTCCAATTCAGCTTTGAACCGAGTGGGATATTGCATTTCCACCTTTTGTCCTTTCACTTCAATCCGTATCTTTCCGGCCGACGGAAAAGTTACATTCCCCCACGTCAGGAAATTCACTTGATTGGGAGCCACCGCCTCGTTCAATGCATAAGCATCACGGATGAAAAGCTGGTTGTTGTCAAGTGTATAAGAGCGAATCCAGCTTTTCACTTTCGCCTCTGCCGGATAAGCAGCAGCTATATCGGTAGAGAATATGCGCTTCTTCTCATTGCAGGACGTATTTGCCGCCTTATACTGCTGACCGAATTTCTGAGGTATTCCGTTTATCATCGGCAGATTGTGGTAATTGCTCTGCATTGTCCAGATAGAATAGCGGTCTTTGCTGAATGTCTGTTTCGTATAAGTGCCCACCCCGGCATCAATGAACACAGGAATCGTATTGACATATAAGGAGAAAGTTCCCGCATCATTATGATTGTGGCTCTCATTGTTGAATCCGCCCTTGGCAGCCAAGAACATACCGTTCTTATTCTTCATGTAGCAGAATTCCGTTTCGGGATACCAGGTGATGTCCGGCATGTCATGTTTCGGAGTCACTTTAGCCAAATCATTGCAGCAGAGCAGGGATTGGAGCGAACGGAAAGCATCATTGCCCATCGTTACAGCCGGCTTCTTGCCATTGAGCAAGTATGCAGCGAAATGCATCATTTCATCACTGTTCACAGCCTTACCGAAACGGTAAATCAACAGAGGATCGCCACCGCCCTTTGCCGAGGCATCAGCAAAATTCACCACCCAGCCATCGCCTACATAGGAGCGGGACATATATTCGCCCATCCGGCGAATCATCGGTTCGCTAAACAGAGAGATTTTTCCGGCTGTGCCATCTGAGAGGATCTGAAGATAGTCATAGAGCTTTCCGGCCGCATGCCCCCAGTAGGATGTTCCCTCTTCGCAAGCCCCGTCGGATTTCACGAAATTGATAAACTTATCCACCGACTTCATGGAACGGTAAACCGCCTTGGCAAGTTTTTCCTTGTTGTCTTCCATCAAGAGGAAACATTGCAGCACATTGGAGTTGCACCACGGATTCCAGTTATTAATGATCTCGCCCGGCTTCCAGTTGAACGCCATCCACCACATCTCGTCATCATTCATGTAAGGATCGAGGATACGTTCTTTGATAGCTTTACGCATCTGCAAAGAAACAACCGGGTTTATTTTATCGAAAGAGGGGCGAAAGAAATAATGCACCCAAGCCATCAAGGCGCCATATCCGCCGGAACCGAGGTCGATTATCTGCTCGCGGAAGTCGGGAAGAGAGCGTTTGCTGCTCTGCCGAGGTAAGTGTGCCGACAGCACCCATGAATTTATTTCGCAACTCATATAAGCTCCGTTCAGCAATTGATCGATGAAACGTCCCTTGCCTTCCGCCAGTTCGGCAAGCATCAATGTATTCAGTGCGCGGCGATTGGCATCATACGGTTCCTCCATTACTTTCCGATTGCCGCTGCGCTCGTATTCTATATAAGCTGTGGCGGGAATCAGTTGCCATTTATAGTTGAGAAGTTTCTCGCCGGCTTCGATGAGACGTTTTTTGTTAGGTTCCATCAGCGAATCCCAAGCGGCACGATCCGTATAAGCAGGATAAGGCACCCACGCTTGTTTCATCATTAGCACATCTTTCAAGGTAGCTTCGTCTGCCACTTTCTGCAGCATATTGCGTTCGGTATAAGCGCTTGCTTTGGAAGAAAGACTTCCCCAAACGGCTATCAAAAGAACACAAAGCAAATGTTTCATTCTATTCATGGTATTTTATTCATTTAATTACGACAAAGATAACGTATCTTCAGCAAATCGAAGTGTGTAAATCATACGAACCTAATGACAAAAAAGTACAGACTGTGCCCCCAAAGTACATATTGTGAGAATAAAGCACTGACTTTAAGAATAAAGCCCAAACTTCGAGAATTAAAAGAAACAAAATTCAAGAATAAAGAAACAAACTCCAAGAATCATATACTACTCCCAATCACTGAATTCGAAACTCAGTTGTTCCCAAACACCATGCCGTTCATTCACCTCTTCTTTCGGGTTGGAGACGGAAAGCCCGATAAGCCGGATGGGATGGTGCTCGTACTCTACGCTCTTCAGCAGTTCCTTTGCCAATGGAAGCACTCGGTCCAAGGTTGTCAATTCTTGCGATTGAGTCATGCTCCGGGTAATCTGGCTGAAGTCATGAAACTTGATTTTCAAGGTAAGCGTATTCCCTCTGAAGTCTTTACGGTGAAGACGTTCAATCAGTTCCACCGCCACATGATACAGTTCGATAATGACAGAAGAACGGGCGGAAATATCCCGTTCCAGCGTGCGTTCGCAACCAATGGATTTGCGGATACGGACAGTTTCTACCGGACGGTCGTCAATGCCTCGCGCACAATCGTAATAGAGTGCTCCCACTTTGCCGAAGTGTGCGGTCAGCATCTCTAACGAACATTTCCGCAACTGAAGACCATTGCTGATTCCGAGCAGATGCATCCTCTTGGCCGTTACGGGGCCCACTCCCCAAAAGGATTCGATAGGAAGGCGGGCGATAAAATCCAACGCCTGCTCCGGATGGATGGTGCACAATCCGTCAGGTTTGCGATAGTCGGAGGCCACCTTTGCCAGAAATTTATTGTAGGATACACCAGCAGATGCCACCAAGCCCAACTGCTCGCGAATCTTCTGTTTTATCTCTCGCGCAATGTCCACCGCCAAAGAGATACCTTTCTTGTTTTCCGTCACATCCAAGAAAGCCTCATCCAAAGATAGAGGTTCAATAATATCGGTATATTCATGGAAGATCTCATGAATCTGCCGGGAGACTGCTTTGTACACATC
>CAKUYM010000418.1 GCA_934716785.1 uncultured Bacteroides sp.
CATTAATGATGATAACTGTCTATACCGCATACTTATCAATTTCATAATGTCTCCAGAATCCTCTTTGCCCTATTAACAGTTTCCTCTGCAGGTACTTCTGGAAAATCACTTAGATTAAACAATGACAATAATTTCTCTATTTTCTTCAATCCGTTCTTATTCCCTGTATTTGCAAAATTACGACGAAGAATCGTGATTTTTTCATGGTCCTGTATGCCCTCTATCAACTTCTCAAAACGAATGGAAGAACGTGCTCCAGGATATATCAAATAAGTATCTCCGGCTGCAAAACTTTTGTAACGAGAATCCAACAATGGTTCTTTCGGCCAACTGTTATATGCCCAACGCAAATAACCGTCCAAATGATTCCTTGCTAAATAATAGCTTATCCATGTTGCTTCTGCCGGTGCTGAAAAAGTGAATGTGTTAGGAAATGCTTCCGCACAAGAAGTATAACTAGTAGTCAATTTTCCCTCCGTACACCGATGATTTTTCACATTTTCTGGAAAATTCTGACCTATACTGATACAATAATCATATAAATACGGCTCAATTTCTCCATGAAAATTGCCAGCCAGCGAAACTTTAAACTTTGGATCGGCTTTATAAATCACTTTCAATGTTTTCTGCATAACTTCCATTGGACGCTCATCCATTGCAATAGCACAAATATCAAACCAACCTTTCTCGCGTAAATGCTTGGAAAAGGAAGAAAGCATTGCTACCCATATCTCTTCATATTTTGATTCGCCCGGAGTAGTCCTAATGAATTGCATTCTATTAGAAGCCTGATCAAAATATTGAAAAGAAAGTTCCCACGGTACCATAGAATAACAATTAATCTGTTTGCAGATTCCAATACTTCTCATAAATTCAACCCATTTATCAAATACAGAATAATCAAATTCCCAAGTTCCATCCACCTTTCTCATCCAAGTTACCATACTCTCGAAATAATCATGAGTTTGACCATTCCAAGGTTTGTGCATAATGGTAGCTGTGATAACCTTTTGTCCAGCATCTGCCAACATTTTCATTATTGGACGCATCGCATTTATATGTTCCTGACTCCAAAGAGGCACTTGATAATAACGTGCAACAGCATATGGATTTTGCCAAAGATCTAAGTGGTAAGCCCATTCGGATGGATCCGGAAGTATATGAGAAGAGACACGAATCGCCAAACCCAATACAGCCAACGTTTTACTACCATCCTTCACTATTACTGCCCCCTTATAAAGTCCCGGAATAGCAGCTCTCGGTATTTGGCAATTCACCCAAATAGCCCGTGTACTCATCTTTTCCAGTGGTATAGATTCCAATAAATGATCTATACCATCTGCCACAAGTAAAGAATCATACATTGTATGATCAGTACGGGGACCACAAGCGCCACGCCCATCCTTATTCAACTCATCTGTCATCACATAACGTACAAATCCACCGCCAAAAGCATCTTCCGGAATAACATTACCCTTTGCATCCTTAAATTCAGTAAAAGAATAATTGAGTTTATCAATGGCGACATTTGTCCAGACAATAGCCTGCGCATGTACCTTTTCACCACGCCAACCTGCAAGAGTTATATTTTTCCGCACATTCTGAGTCGGAATCCTATACTTAGCATAGCGTATATCAGTAGATCCCCATGAAACACAAGGTTGTTTCACGAGTGCCCATTGTTGAGGTAAAGGAACAAAAGGGTCAGATAATTCAATATAGGATTCTACCGGAAAGACACGCTGTCCTGTCGGAATACCACATTGTGTTACTCCCTGACCATGCATAAACAAAGATATAGATGATAATAAAACAGAAGAAAAAAAACTCTTTATTTTTATCATAGCCTTTCTATTTTAAAAAAGGCGAATATAACCAAAATATCCGCCTTTTATTTTCTACTTGCTTAACATCATTTTATTCACCAAGTCCCATTCTGAGTACAAAGAGGATTAGTCTGCAATTCTTTTGCCGGAATAGGCAAATAACAATGACGAGACGAATCAAAGAAAGAAGCACGAGTTTCATCAACATCTCGTAACGCTTGTTCCAGCAATCCCCATCTTCTTAAATCATAAAAACGTTCACCCTCTCTGAAAAATTCAATAGCACGCTGATGTATTAATTCTTTTTTTACTGAAGCTATATCATGTCCCCCACTATATGATGGTAGATTACCACCGCGAGTTCTTATTTGATTTATATAATTAATTGCCGTATCAACATTTCCATTTGGCAATTCCAGTTCACATTCTGCCAAGAGTAGCAAGACATCAGCAAAGCGCATTACTCTTTCATTTATATTAGAAGGTTCGGTTTCAACTTCTTGCTCACGAGTTGTAGAGTTCTGATATTTAATTAACCAGTATGAATTCAGCTCCCCTGGTGTTAATACTTCCTGAATCGGTTTTTTATAATACATACACCCCGAATAATTCCATGCAATGGATGTTTTAACCCGATAGTCAACCTCCCCTCCTGCTGTTTTCTCTTGCAAAAATAATGGCATAATGTTTGGATAAATATTTGCCATATACCAACCCCCGAGAGATCCAGCAGCATACTCTACTGCAATGGTCGTTCCTTGCGCTGAATTAGCAGACTCACCGTTATCCCACTGGTCAGTACCTCCAGCCGAATCAAAAATTATCTCAAAAATACTTTCGGAATTATATTCATGCTCTTCATCAAAATTCCATGTATAATCATCTACTAAGCTATATGTATAAGGAGCTTTTGTCAATGGTTCCAATATTTTCTTTGCATTTTCCCATTGTTCCGTATACACATAAAGTTTTCCTAAAAAAGCATTTGCTGCGCCACTTGTTGGTTTCCCTTTGCTGTTTTCCAATGGCAGCAAACCCGCAGCCAATTTCAAATCAGACTCTGCCTGCGCATATACATCAGATTGTGCAGACTTAGCCAACGGATAATCTTTTACTTGTTGAGAAGCTTTCAGCCGAATCGGAACATCTCCAAATTCTTTGGCTAAAAGGAAATAATATAGTCCTCTCATAAAAGAAGCTTCACCACGAATCTGTTTTTTGGTATCGTCTGAAAAATCTATCTCCTCTAGTTTCTCAAGTATTAAATTAGCCCGGTAAATACCTGCATAAAAATATGAATACAAATTTGTTACTACCGAATTGGAGTTACTATTCGTAAACATATGTAATGTATATATATCATCAACGCCCGTACGGTATGAAAAGTCATCCGCACGACAAAGACGGACCATCAGTCCACGAGTACCATAATACCCTCCATTCCAAATTTTCAATGGCGTATAGCAAGAAGTCAGAGCCTTTTGAAAATCCTGTTCTGTTCTCCAAAATGTTTCCGACGTTACTTCATTAGGGTTTATTAAATCCAATTTCCCCTCACAAGCAACTAAAAAAAGAATTATAAAAAACCCTATAGTCGATATTATATTTTTTTTCATAATCATTTAATTTTTAAAATGAGACATTCACTCCAAACATAAATATCCTGTTCGCTGGATAAGTAAAATTATCGAATCCGCGAGAAGTAGAACTTGCGCTGTTATCTACATCCGGCGTATAGCCACTATAATTAGTTATTGTGACCAAGTTCTCCATATTCACGTACAGTCGCAATTTCTGTATCTTACTGTTAAACAAATCTCTGAATGTATATCCCAATTGCACATTTCGAATTCGGAAAAACGAACCATTTTCAAGGAATCTATTTGAACTAGGCCTATTATTATTATTAGGATCGTTCCAATCCAAACGTGGCATAGAAGTATTCCGATTCTCCTCCGTCCAATAATTTAAAGTAGAGCGCAGAAAATTTGTACCC
>CAKUYM010000419.1 GCA_934716785.1 uncultured Bacteroides sp.
GAGTGGAGCGCATCGTGACTATCGCTTATCTGTCGATGGTAAAGATAGACCGTGCATTGGACAAGAATCTGGATGAGCATCAAGCTTGCTGGGTTGCATTGAAAGATGTCAAGACGTTGGCTTTCGACCACAATCTGATAATCCGTGAAGCGATGACTTATATCCGTCAATTCGTGGAGTTCAATCCTTCCATGCTGTTCGAACTGCTTCCACGCAAATTTACCGCCGCACAATTAAGAACTCTTTTTGAACTGGTATATGACAAGGTAGTGGATGTACGCAATTTCCATAAGAAAATAGCCATGATGGAATACGTGGTTCCATTGGAAGAGAAACAGCAGGGAGTGGCTCATCGTGCCGCCCGTTATTATAAGTTCGACAAGAAGATATATAATAAGGTAAGGCGCTAAGCCAGCTCCAAGCACTTTGCATCAACGAAATAGCAAAATAGTAGATAGCGAATAGCAAAATGGCAGATAGCAAAATAGTAGATAGTAAATAGTAAAATAGTAAATATCATCATGTTTTTATTAGGTTATGACATAGGCAGCTCGTCAGTAAAAGTGAGTTTGGTAAATGCCGAGACAGGCAAATGTGTATCATCTGCATTTTTCCCAAAGACGGAAGCGAATATTATTGCTGTGAATCCCGGATGGGCAGAACAAGATCCGGAGAGTTGGTGGGAGAACCTGAAGTTGGCTACGCAAGCTATTATGACCGAGTCCGGTGTAAGTGCGGCCGAAATCAAGGCTATCGGAATCTCTTATCAGATGCACGGATTGGTATGTGTCGATAAGGAACAGCGAGTGTTGCGTCCTGCTATTATCTGGTGTGACTCCCGTGCCGTGCCTTACGGGCAGAAAGCGTTTGAGACAATAGGGGAGGAGAAATGCCTTTCTCATCTGTTGAACTCACCGGGCAACTTTACCGCTTCCAAATTGGCATGGATCAAGGCAAACGAGCCTGATATCTATGAACGGATTTATAAAATCATGTTGCCGGGCGATTACATTGCCATGAAGCTGAGCGGAGAAATCTGCACGACAGTTTCCGGACTTTCGGAAGGTATGTTTTGGGATTTCAAGAACAACCGCATAGCCGATTTCTTGATGGACTACTACGGATTCGATTCTTCATTGATTGCTGATATAAAGCCGACTTTTGCAGAACAAGGTCGTGTCAATGCTGAGGCAGCCAAGGAGTTAGGGTTGAAGGAAGGAACTCCGATAACGTATCGTGCCGGCGACCAGCCCAATAACGCCCTTTCTCTCAATGTATTCAATCCGGGTGAAATCGCTTCTACGGCAGGAACGTCGGGAGTGGTCTATGGCGTGAACGGTGAGGTGAATTATGATCCTCAATCACGTGTCAACACCTTTGCGCATGTCAACCATTCGGCAGACCGGATACGCTTGGGCGTACTGCTTTGCATCAACGGAACGGGTATTCTTAATTCGTGGGTGAAGCGTATGATTGCTCCCGACGGAATATCTTACAATGAGATGAACGTATTAGCTTCCAAAGCTCCTGTCGGCAGTGCGGGTATCAGCATCCTTCCTTTCGGCAACGGTGCCGAGCGCATGCTGAACAACAAAGAGATAGGCTGTAGCATTCGCGGGTTGGATTTCAATACTCATGGCAAGCATCATATCATCCGTGCCGCCCAAGAAGGCATCGTGTTCTCCTTTAAGTATGGCATTGATATCATGGAACAGATGGGTATCCCTGTGAAGAAGATTCATGCCGGACACGCCAATATGTTCCTGAGTCCGATATTCCGTGATACCTTGGCGGGTGTGACAGGAGCCACCATCGAACTCTACGATACGGACGGTTCGGTCGGTGCAGCGAAAGGTGCGGGTATCGGTGCAGGTATCTACAAAGACAACAATGAGGCATTTGCCACGCTTGAGAAACTGGATGTGATTGAGCCCAATACTGCCAAGCGTCAGGAATATGCGGACGCATATGCCAAATGGAAATACCGTCTCGAAAAATCGATGACCGACAAGATACCGGCTCCGCTTTTGTCTTCGGATAAATAATTGTGAAATCGATGATTAAATGATGAATAATAAACTGATTGATTAATAATTACTGATTGATTAATAATTGATAATATAATACAATAACCCATTTTAAAATAAAAGAATTATGGCAACAAAAGAATTTTTTCCCGGAATTGGAAAGATTAAGTTTGAAGGTAAAGATAGTAAGAACCCGATGGCATTTCGTTACTACGATGCCGAAAAGGTGATCAACGGCAAGAAGATGAAAGATTGGTTGAAATTCTCTATGGCATGGTGGCATACATTGTGTGCGGAAGGTGGCGACCAATTCGGTGGTGGAACGAAGAAATTCCCTTGGAATACCAATGCTGACGCTCTGCAGGCTGCAAAAGATAAGATGGATGCAGGTTTCGAATTCATGCAGAAGATGGGCATCGAATACTACTGTTTCCATGACGTAGACTTGGTGGCAGAGGCTGCAACCATCGAAGAATACGAAGCTAACCTGAAAGAAATCGTGGCATATGCAAAACAGAAACAGGCTGAAACCGGTATCAAACTGCTGTGGGGTACTGCCAATGTATTCGGTCATGCCCGCTATATGAACGGTGCTGCTACCAATCCTGATTTCGACGTTGTGGCACGTGCTGCCGTTCAGATAAAGAATGCCATTGATGCTACCATCGAACTCGGCGGTCAGAACTATGTATTCTGGGGTGGACGCGAAGGCTATATGTCTCTTCTGAACACAGACCAGAAACGCGAAAAAGAGCATCTTGCACAAATGCTGACTATCGCTCGCGACTATGCCCGTGCTCATGGCTTCAAGGGTACTTTCCTTGTTGAACCGAAACCGATGGAACCAACCAAACATCAGTATGACGTGGATACGGAAACCGTAGTCGGATTCCTGAAAGCTCACGGCTTGGACAAAGACTTTAAAGTAAACATTGAAGTGAACCATGCAACTTTGGCTGGCCATACTTTCGAACATGAATTGGCTGTTGCGGTAGACAACGGTATGTTGGGGTCTATCGATGCTAACCGCGGTGACTATCAGAATGGTTGGGACACAGACCAGTTCCCGATTGACAACTATGAACTGACTCAGGCAATGATGCAGATCATCCGCAACGGTGGTCTGGGCAACGGAGGAACAAACTTCGATGCTAAAACTCGTCGTAACTCTACCGATCTGGAAGATATCTTCATCGCTCACATCGCCGGTATGGATGCCATGGCACGTGCGTTGGAAAGCGCAGCAGCTCTGCTGAATGAATCTCCATACAAGAAAATGCTTGCCGATCGCTACGCTTCATTCGACAGCGGTAAGGGTAAGGAATTTGAAGATGGCAAGCTGACTCTGGAAGATGTCGTTGCTTACGCCAAAGCAAACGGCGAGCCGAAACAGACCAGCGGTAAACAAGAACTTTATGAAGCAATCGTGAACATGTATTGCTAATTAACCACACCGCAGATTACACGGATTCTCACAAGATTCTCACGGATTCTCACAGACTTTCACGAGATTCTCACGGATTCTCACAGATTAATTCCATTGAATCCAACTTGTGTCAATCTGTGTAATTTGCGGTAAAAATCCCAACTACTACTATATCTTACAACCATGATTAATACTACGAACGAAGGAAGCAAACTGTATTTGTATTCCATCACCTCTGTCGCTATTCTTGGAGGACTGCTTTTCGGTTATGATACAGCGGTTATTTCCGGTGCAGAGAAAGGGTTGGAAGCATTTTTTCTTTCAGCTTCCGACTTCCAATATAATAAAGTAATGCAT
>CAKUYM010000420.1 GCA_934716785.1 uncultured Bacteroides sp.
ATCTATTGTTTCCAATACTTGACGGCGGTAGCAGACGAATCCGGCAGTTGTGTCGTGTACCGGAATTCTTGTGATTAACCTCACATATTTAGACGCGAAAAAGGACATCAATACTCTGCTCATAGGCCAGTTGACTACATTCACTCCACTGACATAACGGGAGCCGATAGATACGTCTCCCCCTTGTTCCGAGCAAGCTTGGTATAAACGGGGCAAATCGTTCGGGTTGTGGCTGAAATCGGCATCCATCTCGAAGATATATTCGTATGCGTGTTCCAAAGCCCATTTGAAACCGGCAATGTAGGCAGTTCCCAACCCTAATTTCCCTTTACGCTCGATCATGAAAAGGCGTTCGGAAAACTCTTGTTGCAATGTCTTTACAATGGCTGCCGTTCCGTCCGGCGAACCGTCTTCTATTACCAGAATATGAAAAACTTTTGGCAATCCGAAAACGGCACGGATGATGTTTTCTATATTTTCCCGCTCATTATAGGTAGGGATAATTACGATGCTGTCCGATGTTTGCATATAGATACTATAAAATTTAGAAACAAAAGTAGCTCTTTTCCTTTAGTTATGGATGAACTAAGGAAAATTTAACGTGTTTCTATGTCTCATTGCGGATAATCTCATGCTTCGGAATCGGAAGAAGTTCCTCTTTAAAAATATGTACTCCCATTATTTTTTGTAATTTTGCATCGTAATTTTATAGCAGATATGACAATAACTGAATTGCAACGATTATATGATGCCCATCCCAATACGGCAGTGATGAAACGCTTGTTGAAGGACACTTCTGTTCAGACTGTATTTTGTGGCGGACTGTGTGCGTCTGCCGCTTCCCTTTTTTCTTCTGTCTTGGTGCAAGAGGGCGGTTGTCCGTTTGTCTTTGTTTTAGGCGATCTTGAAGAAGCCGGATATTTCTATCATGATCTGACGCAGGTATTGGGTACGGAGACAGTGCTTTTCTTTCCCTCTTCTTTTCGTCGTGCCATCAAGTATGGGCAAAAAGACGCGGCTAATGAGATTTTACGCACGGAAGTATTGAGCCGTTTGCAGAAAGGAGAGCATGGGTTATGTATCGTCACTTATCCGGATGCGTTGGCGGAGAAAGTTGTATCTCGCAAAGAGTTGAACAATAAAACGTTGAAACTGAATGTCGGTGAGAAGGTGGATACCACTTTTATAACGGACGTTCTGCATAGCTACGGTTTCGAATATGTGGATTATGTCTATGAACCGGGGCAGTATGCCGTCCGGGGTAGCATTATCGACGTTTTCTCATTTGCTTCGGAATACCCCTACCGTATCGACTTTTTCGGCGATGAGGTGGAGAGTATCCGCACTTTTGAGGTTGAAACCCAATTATCTCGTGAGAAGAAGGATGGGGTATCTATCGTGCCTGATTTGGCAGTGACAGGGGATGTGACTACTTCTTTCCTTGATTTCATACCGAAGGATACGGTTTTGGCAATGCGTGATTTCCTTTGGTTGCGCGAGCGGATTCAGGTGTTGCATGATGAAGCGTTGACACCACAGGCGATAGCCGTTCAGGAAGCAGAGGAGAATGGTGGAATTACGTTGGAAGGAAAATTGATAGACGGTGGTGAATTTACAGCGCGTGCACTTGATTTCCGGCGATTGGAATTTGGCAACAAGCCTACCGGCGTGCCGGATGCCAATGTGGTTTTCAGTACTGCCGCACAACCTATCTTTCATAAGAATTTCGATTTGGTGGCAAGTTCTTTCAAAGATTATCTGGAGAAAGGATATTCGCTTTATATTTGCAGTGACAGTGTGAAGCAAACAGACCGTATCAAGGCTATTTTTGAGGATCGTGGTGACAAGATACAATTTACGCCTGTCGAGCGTACCGTTCACGAAGGATTTGTAGATAACACCTTGCGGCTTTGCATCTTTACAGATCACCAGTTATTCGACCGTTTCCATAAATATAATCTGAAGAGCGATAAAGCCCGTTCGGGAAAAGTGGCTCTTTCCTTGAAAGAACTGAATCAGTTTACTCCCGGTGATTACGTGGTACATACGGATCATGGTATTGGGCGTTTTGCCGGATTGGTACGTATCCCGAACGGAAACACAACACAGGAAGTCCTGAAACTAGTCTTTCAGAATGACGATGTTGTATTTGTCTCCATACATTCTCTGCATAAGGTATCCAAGTATAAGGGTAAGGAAGGTGAGGCACCGCGGCTTAACAAGCTGGGAACGGGAGCTTGGGAGAAACTGAAGGAACGGACAAAGAGCAAGATAAAGGATATTGCCCGCGACTTGATTAAGCTATATTCACAGCGTCGTCAGGAGAAAGGGTTCTCTTATAGTCCGGACAGTTTCTTGCAGCATGAACTGGAAGCCTCTTTTATTTATGAGGACACGCCGGATCAGAGCAAGGCAACTGCCGATGTGAAAGCGGATATGGAAAGTGATCGTCCGATGGACCGTCTGATATGTGGAGACGTTGGCTTTGGTAAGACTGAAGTGGCTATCCGTGCGGCTTTCAAAGCGGTGGCGGACAATAAACAGGTGGCTGTTCTTGTACCGACAACGGTACTTGCCTATCAGCATTTTCAAACTTTCCGCGAACGTCTGAAAGGATTGCCTTGCCGGGTGGAGTACTTAAGTCGTGCACGTACGGCAGCACAATCCAAGGCTGTTCTAAAGGGATTGAAAGAAGGGGATGTCAATATCCTTATCGGTACTCATCGTATCTTGGGGAAAGATGTTCAATTCAAGGATTTGGGATTGCTGATTGTTGACGAAGAGCAGAAATTCGGAGTTTCTGTAAAAGAAAAACTGCGTCAATTGAAGGTGAATGTGGATACATTGACCATGACGGCTACTCCGATTCCCCGTACTCTTCAGTTCTCTTTAATGGGCGCACGGGATTTGAGTGTTATCTCCACGCCGCCGCCCAACCGCTATCCGATTCAGACCGAGGTTCATACGTTCAATGAAGAAGTAATCACGGATGCGATTAATTTTGAAATGAGTCGTAACGGACAGGTTTTCTTTGTCAATAACCGGATTGCCAATTTGCCGGAACTGAAAGCGATGATCGAACGGAACATACCTGATTGTCGTGTGGCAATCGGTCATGGACAGATGGAACCGTCGCAATTGGAGAAAATCATTCTCGACTTTGTCAATTATGATTATGATGTGCTTTTGGCGACGACGATTATCGAAAGCGGCATAGATATTCCGAATGCTAATACGATTATTATCAACCAGGCACAGAATTTTGGATTGAGTGACCTTCATCAGATGCGTGGTCGGGTAGGGCGTAGCAACAAGAAGGCTTTCTGTTATCTGTTGGCTCCGCCATTGAGTAGCCTTACGACAGAAGGAAAGCGTAGGCTTCAGGCCATCGAGAACTTTAGCGACCTTGGCAGCGGTATCCATATTGCCATGCAGGATTTGGATATTCGTGGAGCCGGAAACTTGCTTGGTGCGGAACAAAGCGGGTTCGTTGCCGACTTGGGATATGAAACGTATCAGAAGATTCTTTCCGAAGCTGTTCATGAACTGAAGACTGATGAATTTGCCGATTTGTATGCGGATGAAATCAAAGATGAGGGGCAGATTAGCGGGGAAGGATTTGTAGATGAATGCCAGGTGGAAAGTGATCTCGAACTTCTGTTGCCCGCTGATTATGTAGCTGGCAGCAGTGAGCGTATGTTGCTTTACCGTGAGTTGGACGGACTGACATTGGATAAGGATGTAGATGCTTTCCGTGCCCGGCTGGAAGACCGTTTCGGACCTGTTCCGCCGGAGACTCAGGAATTG
>CAKUYM010000421.1 GCA_934716785.1 uncultured Bacteroides sp.
GTATAGTATTTGCCGCCCTGAAAGCCGGGTGGGCTTCGAGGGCGGCAAGAACTTTAGCTGATTGCGACTTCAGCATACCTGAATCCCTGTGTCGGGTCTTCAGTGATGCGATATACTTGCGCAGTTCTTTTTTTCTTTCCATCTTTTTGGTCTTTTGCGGCTTCTTCCTCTTCCACGGCTACCGGAGCTTTAGGAAAAGCTTCTCCCTTTTCGAGAATTTCGATACCTTTGTTGACAGTGGCATCCGTCTTGTTGAAGTACTGGAGGTAGGCTTCCAGCCCCAACATATTGTAGATGATGTTGCCGTAGATATTCCTTTCCAGCAGTTTGTAGGATTTTTGGATAAGAATGTTTCTTCTTTTCACTCCCTTGCTTTCGGCAAAGCGGACGAACTGTTCTACCAAGCCTTGGCGGCGGAGGTAGTTCAGCAACTCTTCCTCAGTTTCATACTGGTTGAGCTTTTTCCGGTTGTTGTCAGTATATTGGAATGTAAACTGGAGAGTCAGCCCGCGACCGATGACAGTTGAAAGATAAGAGGTGACTCCTGTCGTATCTTGCGGCACGAATATATCCGGCATAATGCCGCCTCCGCCATATACGGTACGTCCCAAACTGGTGTTGTAGCGTTCTTTCTCGTTTTGCTTGATGCTGTCGCGCGAGAAGAATTCTCCGTGTTCGTAGCGGTTGTATAAATCGAGTTCGTAGTTACGGTCTTTACCACTTTCGTAAGGACGTTGGATGCAACGTCCGGACGGGGTGTAGTAGCGTGCAATCGTCAGGCGGATAGCCGAACCGTCACTGAAGTCGATCGGTTGCTGAACCAATCCCTTGCCGAAGGAGCGGCGTCCTATCACCGTACCCCGGTCGTTATCCTGAATGGCTCCGGTGAAGATTTCGCTGGCAGAGGCAGATCCTTCGTCAATCAACACAACGAGCGGCATCTTCTGGCAACTACCCGTTCCGTTGGCAAATTCTTCCGCGCGCGGATACTTCCGACCTTGGGTATATACAATCAGTTTGCCTTCGGGCAGGAATTCGTTGACCATGCGGATGGCGGCTTCCATATATCCGCCGGTGTTGCCGCGCAGGTCGATAATCAGTCCTTTGCATTTCTTGTGGTTGAGCTGCGCCAATGCGTTGAGCAGTTCCACATGAGTGGTGCGGCCGAATTTGCTGACTTTTACATAGCCGATATCATCGTTTACCATATAGGCAGCGTCAACCGTGTTTTGAGGAATGTCTCCGCGGGTGATGCTGAAGTTCAATAAATCTTTCTCTCCCATACGCTTGATTCCCAACTTCACTTGCGAACCCTTAGGGCCTTTGAGTGTGCGCATGGCACGTTCGTTGGTCAGCTCTTTGCCTACAAACAGGCTGTCGTCTACCATAACGATACGGTCGCCCGCCATCAGTCCTACTTTCTCGGAAGGACCGCCTTGAACTACCGCATTCACATGAATGGTGTCATTCTGTATGGTGAACTGGATACCGATTCCACTGAAGCTACCTTCCAACTCGGAATTTACTTCTTCAAGATTCTGAGCCGGGATGTAAGTTGAATGCGGATCAAGTTCGGCCAAGATCTGCGGCATTGCTTTTTCCACCAGATCGGTCATGTTGACCGTGTCTACATACTGGTCATCTACAATCCGTAGCAATGCGTTCAGCTTGTTGGAAGAACCGTTGATGATACCCAGGCGGTTGCCGGCGAAATGCTTGGCATAAAATGTGCCGATAAGAATCCCGATAACCACGCTGACAGCTATGATGACAGGGGTGAAACGTGAAGAGTTTTTCGTACTCATGTCTATTCCTTTTTTTTTAAACGTTCGTCTCAAATACCTATTATTTATTGTTTATTTATTGTTCGGAGCGGGATTCTCGTTCAGCTCTATGTAGATGACCTCAATTCCTGCTCGCTTTAATAGCTCAATTCCGTCTTCCAGGCGATAATGTTCGGAGTAAACCACCCGTTTGATACCTGCCTGTATGATTAGTTTGGCACATTCGATGCAGGGAGAAGCTGTCACGTACATCGTGGCTCCGTCGCTGCTGTTGTTCGAACGTGCTATTTTCGTAATGGCATTTGCCTCCGCATGCAGAACGTATGGCTTTGTCAAGTTGTTTTCATCTTCGCATACGTTTTCGAAACCGGAAGGGGTACCATTGTATCCGTCGGAGATAATCATCTTGTCCTTAACGATCAAGGCTCCCACTTTGCGGCGTTGGCAGTAGGAGTTTTCGGCCCAGATGCTGGCCATGCGTATATAACGTCTGTCAAGTTCTAATTGTTTCTTTTCTGCATCCATGTCACTTGGGTTATTTGTTGTTTATCGCGTAGAAAACCATCCGGTAGGTTCGTTGTCCCGCTTTGTACTTTAAATATAAGTTGCCGTTGGTATCCCCCTCGTAAGATGTGGCGGTATTGAGCCCCTCTATAAAGTTTTTGGCAAGGATGTCTCCATTGACGTTTCCTGTGGTAACGTCGGCTTTAAAGTTGTTGTTCTTTCCGTTCGCGCTCCATTTTCCTTCAAGGGCTATGGATTTGATGACGTTTCCTCTAATCTGTCCGTTGGAGATTACATTTCCGTCGGCTACACCTTCAAATACGATGTTGTAATTGCCTTTTTCGTCCAGTTCCTTGTAACTGTTTTCTCTCGCAGTCTGGTCACTTCCCCAAAAGTTAAACATCTCATGTTTGCCGTCTTCCGTGATGTAATTCAGTCGCCAAGTCTTTCCTGTAAAGATAGCCGCTATATCATCCGATTCGTTGCACCCTGCCAGAAAGGGCAGCAACAGCAACAATCCCATTATTTGAAATACATTCTTCTTCATACTCTGATTCCTTGATATTTAAAGTTTACCATTCTCGATATGTTCATTTCTTTATTCCGTTTCTTATCAGCAAGGCGTCAATAGACGGTTCCTGTCCGCGAAAACGCTTGTAGAGAACCATCGGATGCTCTGTGCCCCCTTTGGACAAGATATTGCTGCGGAATGACTCGGCAACCTCCCGATTGAATATCCCTTTCTGTTTGAATACCGAAAAAGCATCGGCATCCAGCACTTCAGCCCATTTGTAGCTGTAATACCCAGCGGCATATCCGCCGGCGAAGATATGGGAGAATTGCGTACTCATGCAAGTATTCGGTACGATCGGCAATATCTGTGCTTTCTTCCACGCTTCCTGTTCATAGGCAATCACATCCCCCTCGAAAGGAGTGGTGCGGGTGTACCATGCCATATCGAGCAGTCCGAAACTCAACTGCCTCAAGCAGGCGTATGCCACATTGAAATTCGATGCATCTACCATCCTCTTGATCAATTCGTCCGGCAAGACTTCTCCGGTCTGATAATGGCGGGCGAAAGTATTAAGGAAATCCCTTTCTATGGCAAAATTCTCCATAATCTGTGAGGGGAGTTCCACGAAGTCCCAATACACGTTTGTGCCGCTCAGGCTCTTATAGATCGAGTTGGCAAACATACCGTGCAGGCTATGCCCGAACTCGTGCAAAAATGTTTCCACCTCGTTGAAAGTCAATAAGGCGGGTTTGTTCTCGGTCGGCTTGGTGAAGTTCATCACGACAGACACGTGCGGACGGCTGTTTTCACCGGTCTGCCGGTCTATCCATTGCTCTTTGTAGCTCGTCATCCATGCTCCGGAACGCTTGCCGGGACGCGGGTGGAAGTCCGTATATAAGACAGCGAGGTATTTTCCGTCTTTATCGAATACTTCGAATGCTTCTACGTCTTTGTGATAGACCGGAATATCCGTATTCTTCCGGAAGGTGATTCC
>CAKUYM010000422.1 GCA_934716785.1 uncultured Bacteroides sp.
GCCACGGATTGTGAATCATTCCGGTAGGGAGTCTCTATCCCGCTCAAATCGAGCATTGTCGGGAATAGGGAACTGCTGGAGGAGACGTCCTTGCCCATATTGTCTACTGTCGCTTTCCAATGTTCGGGGTAGGCTTTCCGATAACTGTCGGACATCCATACAAGAAACGGGACATGGAGCTGATAGTATGACGGCACAGGCGAAGCATGAAGAAACAGATGACGGGAATCGTCGAAAATATCCTCTCCGTGGTCGGAAGCATAAATCATGGCGGCATCTGTCTGCTGCTGTTCCAGTGCATGGATAATTCTTGACAGGAAGCCGTCCGTGTAACGAATGGAATTATCATAGGCATTCAGCAGATTGTCTCGATATTTTCTTTCCGCATCAACCGGATAATCCGGCGTGAAGAACGTGTTTTCCAAAGGATAACGTTCGCGATAGTTGAAATGGGAGCCATAGGTATGAAGCACGATAAGCTGCTTCGTTGCCCCTTTTGCCAGTTCTTGTTCCACCAGTTTCAAGAGTTTGTCGTCAGACGGGTTATAGCTGGAATCAATGGAATCCTCTTTGATGAAATCATACGTGTCGGCTTCCATGCCGAAGAAGTCGATAAACGAATGGTTATAACGCTGATTGGAAAAGAAAGCTGTATGGAAACCTGCTTCCTTAAAAGCGGCGATGATGCCTTTCTGATGATAAATAGAGTTATAGTTGCAGGCATTGACATCCGACATCAGCATGGGTACGCTCTTGTGTGTAGTGTTCGATTCGGTCAACACTTTCGGGAAAGCGACCAACCCTGTCTGGCGGGACAGCAACGGGTTCGTTTCACGCTCATAACCATACAGTTGCCAGTTCATGGCACGGGATGTTTCTCCTATTACCATCACATACACTTCCCGTTTTTCCGCCGGATGAGTGGGGGTGGCATGGAAGGTGAAATCTTTGGAAGTGTGGTGATAATCTCGTGTCCGAGCTGTCCGTTGGAAAGCAAGTCCAACGTTATAACAGACGTTCAGCGGATATAAATCCGATTTCAATTCGTATCCGGAATCTTGCATATAAGTTGCGCCAAGACTGAGAAGGGATATTCCGAGAACAATGAATGCCCTCTTCCTCTCTCGGCGGATAAATTCAACCGGGAGTTTCCGTTTGCGAATGATTGAGACCGTGCCCAACGCCAAGGCGGGAACGTAAAGCACGACTACGGCGATGATGGCAGGCGTCAGTTTGTCGAGCAGTTCGAGCGCTTCACTTGAGTTGGTGGTCACCAGATTCAAAAACATATCGACAGCGATGATGGACTGTCCGAACAAATAGAGCAACACGATTTGGAAAGCGCCGAAGAAAAGGAACGGAAACAAGAGCCACAACATCTTACCACAATTCCTTGACAGAGTCATCAGCAGATAATAACAGCCAAAAGGCAACAATACATTAGTAACTTTTGCCATCAACGGCAGCGGTTCCGTAAAACAGAGGGCGATGTTGGGCACTATCAAGACAGACAGGAACAAATAAAACAGGTGTTCCTGATTCTCCAACCAATTCTTTATATTCTTCATACTCTTAAAAAGCCTCGTTGATATTAAATATAAATCCGGTCTGGTGTTTGCCAAAGCCTAAATCCAAGCGTACATTTACCCGCTTCTTGAACTCCCAGCGGTAGCCGAAGCCATAGTTGGGGAGAATGTGTTTCGGGGTGAATCTTGAGAATTTCGGAAAGATGGTTCCCGCCCCTGCCCATACAGCTATTCCATTCCGTCGCCAAACGTGTTGCCGGAGTTCTATTTGCGCATCCGCCGCACACTTGTCGCGATAGCGCCCCTCATAGTATCCGCGCATTGAATAAGAACTTCCTAAAGTTGCCATCAACCCCCACGGGGTGTCTCCATAAGTCAGCAACGTGTGGAATTGTCCCGCCAATATGCAGCCTTTCCATATGGGGTGATAATAACTGGCAGTCAGTTCGGTATTGCCGAACGCATACTTATTGCCGAGGAAAGCCGGGCTGAACCGTTGGTCCAACCGCAGATAATATCCATGATACGCATTGGTCAGAAAATCGCGGGAATCGTAAAGAACGGAAAGTCCGATGCTCGTGTTGACGGTACGTGCCGCCATTCCTTCCCATAGTTCCGGCTTTTCAAAATCGCGTCCGTCAATGTAGTCGAATACAGCCAACGGGCCGATATAGAGATTCTTCGCCACACGAGACATGAAGTCGACCTTCACTTGCGCCTGAAAACGTTTGTATTTGCTTTCGTTATCAGCGTTGGCACCGTTGGCATATCCTCTGCCCCAATAGAGACTGGGGAAGGAATAAAAATAAAGGTTATAGTCCAGACGATATTTGTCTTGCGGAAAAAGGTGATTTCCACGGACTCCCAACAAGTAGAAGCCAACCGTGGAGACATCTCCGTAGAGAGACACATTGGAGGGAGGAAGAATTGTGTCATTACGGTCTGTACGATACAAACCCGCCGCCACCAATCCAAGTCCGAGTTTGGTATCACTGGAATAGTGGGGACCGCCTATCACACTGAAATCAAACTTCTTATTCTTTTTTTCCTTATTGGCATCATTAAAGTAATCGAGGAATTTCTTGAAAAAGCCGCGCTTCGCCGGAGCCGGAGCATTAACGACCGTAACAGATATAGAATCTCCCGGCATCTCCATTTTGATAGAATGCCCCTGCGCACCAATAAGGGTTTGTGTCAATAATAACAGTGCGACTGATAGTTGTCTGTTTTGGCTAATACACATATTGTAACAAGAAGTTGAGACCTTGAATACAAGGTAGTTTCAAACTTCTTATTACAACAATGCTATGCAGGATTTGGTTGTCTCCTATTTTCTTTTTAACATTTCATCCTATGATTACGTTTCACTCCGTATGAATTGATTTGTCAACTTCTTCTCAATATTCGTATGAATTCATTAATATCTTCTTCTGTGGTATCAAAGGAGGTGACCAGACGAATCTCGTTGGCATCTTCGTTCCAGAAATAAAAGAAATAAGATTGCAGCATCCGGTCGATGACAGACCGGGACATAGTGAGGAACAACTGGTTGCTCTCCACTTTTTGAGTGAACGTTACTTCCGGAAGTTCTTTCAATTCATTGTAAAGTTTGGCTGCCATTGCATTGGCGTGTGCCGCATTTTTCAGCCAGAGGTCATCTGTCAGATAAGTTGTGAACTGACAGGACAGATAGCGCATCTTCGAAGCCAGTTGGGCAGACTGCTTGCGGATAAAGCGGGCTTCCGGCTGCAAGTCCTTGTTGAATACGATAACACACTCTCCCATCATCAGTCCGTTCTTTGTTCCGCCAAAACTTAAGACATCCACTCCGCAATCTACCGTCAGCTCTTTGAGGGAAAGATTCAGAGCAGCACAGGCGTTGGCTATTCTCGCCCCGTCCATATGCACATACATACCGTTCAGATGGGCGAAGTCTGTCAGCCGTTTCAGTTCGTCGGGAGTGTAAATTGTACCGAGTTCGGTACATTGAGAGATATAGAGAGCCTTGGGCTGTGAATGGTGCTGATCGCCGAAACCATGAAGGTAAGGCTGCATCAGTTCCGGGGTGAGCTTGCCGTCATGAGTAGCAATCGGGCGAATCTGGCAACCGGTCATTTTCACGGGAGAGCCACATTCGTCTACATAGATGTGTGCTGTCTCGGCACAGAAGATTGAATGATACGGGCGTGTCATTAATTTAAGTTTCGCAAGTTCAACTCGCAGATTTCAAAGTGTAAAATTTAGCGATATGCGCCATATCCTCAGA
>CAKUYM010000423.1 GCA_934716785.1 uncultured Bacteroides sp.
GTACTCCAAGGTCTGATGCGTCTTTATCAGTTCTTCCAACTGCTTTTCCGATAGAGAGTCATCCTCCATCAGCATCTCCAAGCGATTGCGGCAGATGGCAAGCGGAGTCTGTATCTCATGCGAAGCATTTCCTATAAACTGTTTCTGCTGCTCGAACATCTGTTCCGTGCGTTCGGCATAACGGGTAGCGGCGTCATTCAATTTACGAAACTCCGTAATACGAGTGTTGTTGTTCAACGGTGCATTCTTCTTCCCGGTCTGATAATTGTCCAGCCAGTGGAGAAGTACATAAAGCGGACGCATATTCCGATAGAATACCCATACCGAAATGGTGACAATACAGAATAATAAGGCCACATACAGAATAATGACCCATATCTGAATGGCATTCTTCAAATCATCCTTTTCGATAGTGGGAGTAGAAACTGTCAGTTCATGGTAGCGTCCTTCATCATCCCGAAAAATCGTTGTCAGGATACGTGCAGGCTCGGTCTCTCCTTTCTCCTCAATATATACCATGGAGTCCTTGTACTGAATATCTTCGCGGTTTTCCGCATACTCCTTGCTAACTTCCGTCATATAGTACTGATTGTTGGACCCATTGGTTTCAGAGGGCAGCTCCTCACCCGCCAATGCACGGATGATGATTGTTTCCGAGTAGTCTTCCAAGGCATCATCCACTTCATCATTCACTTCGTCAATCATAGTGATATAAAAGAAAACAGCCCAGACAGTCAAGATCAGAGTCAGAGCAAAAGTGATACGCAGAATGATGTAATAAATTAATTTCATGGATGATGCACTCTTCTTATTCAATAATCAGTTTATATCCGAATCCGTAGACGGCTTTTATTTCAAGGGTTGCACCGGACTCTTTGAGCTTCTTGCGCAGGTTCTTGATTTGGGCATATATGAAGTCGAAATTGTCTACTTGGTCAATATGGTCTCCCCATACAGATTCGGCCAGTGTATTTTTATTGATCAACCTTCCGGGGCGGTTGATGAAATATAGCAGAATATCATATTCCTTTCTGTTCAGTTCCAGTTCGCTGTCATCAACGAATACCCGAAACTTGTCAGGCTCTATTCGTACATTTCCCTGACGGATATCCATCTCTCCCTCATGCTGATGACGGCGGATCACGCTTTTTATCCGGGCGTTCAGTTCTACCAGATGGAATGGTTTCGGCAGGTAATCATCCGCTCCGAGTTCCAGTCCCAAGACTTTATCTTCCAAAGAATCTTTTGCGGAAATGATAATCACATTTTCCCGTTTATGGAGAGCCTTCAGCCGTCCGAGAAGATCCAGACCGCTTCCGTCCGGCAACATAATGTCCAGCAAGATGCAGTCATAATCATAATCTTCAATTTTGCGCAATGCCGAATTGAAGTCACCTGCCGTCTCCACAACATAACGTTCTTTTTCGAGCGAACATTGAATCAGCTCCCTTAAAGACGGTTCGTCTTCCACAATCAATATCTTCATACTCCTTATTTCTCCTTATTCTTTATTATGCTACGCAATACAAAGAAAAGAGATATTTCTGAAATAAAACTGAAATGGATGTAAAAAAGGTCGGAAAACATCTAATTTCCCGACCTTTCTTCATATTAATTCTATCAGATTTTTATTCTGTATTTTCCGTATGTTCTGTATTTTCTCTATTTTCCGTATGGCTTAATAAGAACGTGCAAATATTACGCGGCAAGCAGACGGTTTGCCTGTAACCATACATTTGCCCGGCTCCTTGTCACCCGGAACGAATGAGTCGAACGGAATACAACGGATAGTTGCCTTGGTCTCCTCCTTGATTTTCTCCTCTGTTTCGGTAGTACCGTCCCAGTGGGCAAGGATAAAGCCGCCCTCTTCGATCTTTTCTTTGAACTCATCGTAAGTATCCACTGTTGTAATCTTGGAGTTGCGATAGTCCAATGCTTTCTTGTAGATATTTGCCTGCATCTCTTCGAGCAAGTTCTGAACGTATGTCTCGATGCCGTCGCAAGTAACGGTTTCTTTCTCCAGCGTATCGCGGCGCATCACTTCCATCGTATTGTTTTCAAGGTCGCGTCCACCCATTACCAGACGGACAGGAACACCCTTCAATTCATAATCCGCAAATTTGAAGCCCGGACGCTTGTTGTCTGCATTGTCATATTTCACTGAGATGCCCAATGCTTTCAGCTTAGTGACAATACCTTCTACTTTGGCATCGATTTGTTTCAGTTGTTCTTCGTTCTTGTAGATAGGAACGATTACTACCTGAATCGGAGCCAGATGCGGCGGCAATACCAGACCGTTATCATCTGAGTGGGTCATAATCAGCGCACCCATCAATCGGGTAGAAACGCCCCATGAGGTAGCCCATACATACTCCAACTTGTTTTCCTTGTTAACAAACTGAACATCGAATGCTTTGGCAAAGTTTTGTCCCAAGAAGTGGGAAGTACCGCTCTGCAATGCTTTTCCATCCTGCATCATCGCCTCGATGGTGTAAGTATTGAGTGCGCCGGCAAAGCGTTCATTGGCAGATTTTACACCTTTCACTACCGGAACAGCCATGTATTTCTCAGCGAAATCTGCATATACATTCAGCATTCTGACAGCTTCTTCTTCCGCCTCTTCGCGAGTGGCATGAGCCGTATGTCCTTCCTGCCACAAGAATTCGGCAGTACGCAGGAATAGGCGGGTACGCATCTCCCAACGGAACACGTTAGCCCATTGGTTGCAAAGGATAGGCAGGTCGCGATATGACTGTATCCAGTTTTTATATGTATTCCAAATGATAGTCTCTGATGTGGGTCGGATAATCAATTCTTCCTCCAATTTGGCGGCAGGGTCTACCACTACGCCCGAACCGTCTTCCGCATTTTTCAGACGATAGTGTGTCACTACGGCACATTCTTTGGCGAAGCCTTCCACATGCTCTGCTTCGCGGCTCAGAAATGATTTCGGGATTAATAGCGGGAAATATGCGTTTACGTGTCCGGTCTCTTTAAACATATCGTCCAGTTGACGTTGCATCTTCTCCCAAATAGCGTATCCGTAAGGCTTAATCACCATACATCCGCGTACGGCAGACTGTTCTGCCAAATCAGCTTTTACCACCAAATCGTTGTACCATTGTGAGTAGTTTTCGCTACGTTTGGTAAGGTCTTTCAGTTCTTTTGCCATTATATTCTTCTATTTAAAAATTTCTTCGAGTGTTAAAACTGTATGCAAAGTTACTACAAAAAAGTGAAATGCGGAAAGATATAGTGATAGAATTGAGTTACAAGGGTTTTAGTTGAAGTGGCGATAATTCGTGAAGCCATTACAATCCCTGCCGAAGCCAAATCTTGACGCCGCAACGTTACTTGTTCGTAACCATGCCCGAAAATGCGACAAACGGGCACGAATGGCGAAACAAGGCACTATGTTATAGTGAGTTACTCACAACTCACGCGAAAAATCCGGTTACGGAAAAAGATTGCGCCGTTCCTCCCCGTTTTGCGTACCGATACCGGACTCTTCACCAACTAATTTTGAAACCAAAAAAAATTAAGGACGATGAAGAGTACATTTTCAGTAATCTACTACCTCAAACGTCAGGTAGTGAAGAAAGACGGGACAGTTCCCGTCATGGGACGCATCACGGTGGACGGCAGCCAGACGCAGTTCAGTTGCAAGCTGACCGTCGATCCGAAACTGTGGGACACCAAAGGGGGACGTGTCACGGGCAGAAGCACGGCGGCACTCGAAACGAACCGTATGCTTGACAAGATGCGGGTACGCATCAACA
>CAKUYM010000424.1 GCA_934716785.1 uncultured Bacteroides sp.
ATCCTATTCTTAATAGCAAACAAGACTATCACTTTCTCTTTACCTATCCCGATGTTGCTTTTCAACCAGGAACATTGGAAGCAATCGGTTATAACCAGGGTAAGGCAGTTACCCGTTATAAATTAGAAACGATTGGTAAACCTGTAGCCTTGAAATTAACAACAATAGAAAATCCCAAAGGTTGGAAAGCTGATGGTGCAGATTTATTATTAGTACAGGTTGAAGCCGTAGATGCGCAAGGCCGCCGCTATCCATTGGCTAACGATATGATTCATTTTTCTTTAGAGGGACCAGCAGAATGGCGGGGAGGTATTGCTCAAGGTGCCGACAATTACATTCTCAGCAAAGACCTTCCTATTGAATGTGGAATCAACCGGGCACTGATACGTTCAACCACTACGCCTGGAACAGTAACTTTAAAGGCTAAAGCGAAAGGATTGAAAGAAGCAGAAATCACCTTTAATTCATTACCTTTTAAAACAACGGGAGGGTTGACTAACTTTATCCCTGGTGATGAATTGCAAAGTAATTTAAATCGCGGAGAGACTCCACTGACACCTTCTTACCAAGATACAAAAATTGACGTTCCTATTCTTTCTGCCGTTGCCGGGGCCAATGCGGATGAAGTCATGAATAGCTTTGATGATAATGAGTTGAGCGAATGGAGAAACGATGGTAAACTCTCAACTGCATGGATTACTTACCAATTGCAACGTATGGCGCAAATAGATGAAATTTGCATCAAACTTACAGGTTGGCGTCAGCGCAGTTATCCATTAGAAATTTATGCCGGTAATGAGTTGGTCTGGAGTGGCGAGACTGAACGCAGTTTAGGATATGTACATTTACAAGTTAAACCAATTATGACCCGCGACATAACAGTTCGCCTTAAAGGTTCAAATGTCGACAAAGATGCATTTGGAGCAATTGTGGAACTCGTAGAGCCAGTAGCCGGTGAACTCGATTTATTTAAAGCAGAAAATGGTGAGCAGGTAAATTTTGAGCTTCGCATTATTGAGATTGAGTTTAAGGAAACTTTATCAAAATAATGATGCGTCAACATTATAAGCTACCCAAAACACCAGCCTTCAAAAGAAGAGAATGCAGTCTCATTATATTTTCAACAAAGGCGACATAAAACAAAAAAAAATCTGTATATTCGCCTTTTGAGATCTAAAACGAAGAAATATGAAAAACATTGTTATTGCATCGGATTCATTTAAAGGTTCCCTGACCTCAATGGAAGTATCCGCTGCTGCAGAAATAGGAATTCGGAATGTATTTCCACAATGTAACGTTATTAAAGTAAATGTAGCCGATGGCGGTGAAGGTACAGTAGAAGCCATCGTAAAAGCTTTAGGAGGCTACATGCATACTACTACAGTTACTGATCCACTGGGACGCCCCATCAATGCCTCCTATGGAATTGTTGAACAACAAGGAATAAAAACAGCAGTCATAGAAATGTCTGCTGCCAGTGGACTCCCCCATTTACTTCCTGAAGAACGCAATCCTTTAATCACTTCTACATACGGTACCGGCCAACTGATCTTAAACGCCCTCACCCAAGGATGCCGCAAGTTTCTTATCGGAATAGGCGGTAGTGCTACCAATGACGCAGGTACTGGCATGCTCTCTGCATTGGGAGTGAAGTTCTTCGATGGTTCGGGAAAATTACTCAAAGGTTCCGGCAGTGATTTGGAATGCATTACTAAAATTGATACATCTTCTCTCCTATCGGAAGTAAAAGCATCAGAATTTATTGTCGCCTGTGATGTAGACACTCCATTCTGCGGCTCTGAAGGAGCAGCCCATGTTTTTGCCCCCCAAAAAGGGGCAACTCCTCAAATGGTAGATATCCTCGACAGAGGGATGTTCTCTTTTGCTAAAATAATTGCAAACACATTTAATATTAATATAATTCCCATCAATGGAGCCGGTGCTGCTGGTGGTCTTGGAGGAGCTTTCAAAGTATTCCTTAATGCCAATCTCACAAAAGGAATTGAAATGGTGCTCAATGTTATCTCTTTCGACTCTATCATTCGAAATGCAGATCTTGTTATTACCGGTGAAGGTCGAGTCGATTACCAGACCGCAAAAGGCAAAACTGCAGCTGGTGTATTAGAGCATGCCAAAAAGGCCGGCATCCCGACTATTGTCATTGGTGGTTCTGTGGAAATGTGTCCTGCACTCGAAAAAATGGGATTTGCGGGTATTTATCCTATCATTAATACTCCGGTTAGCTTAAAAAAAGCCATGCAGAAGGATTTTGCCAGTATCAACATAAGTCGTACCATAGAGCAAATATTGACTACTATTAAATATTACAGATAACACAAGTTATTTATATATTCATTTTATAAACGAAATACACAACATGAATAGTGCATTAGCAGCAACCATCGGACTTATATTATCTATCATTCTTATAATAAAAAAAGTTTCTCCTGTCTACTGTCTCATCTTAGGCGCACTTATTGGAGGTTTGCTGGCAGGCTGGGGACTCGAAAATACTGTAACAGAAATGATATCAGGAATAAAAGATATCACCCCAGCAATTATCCGTATTCTGGCAGCCGGAGTACTTACGGGTATGCTGGTGAAAACAGGAGCAGCGTCTTCTATTTCACATGCTATTATAAAAAAGCTCGGAGCTAAACAAATTTATCTGGCTTTAGCATTGTCTGCCATGTTACTTACAGCAATAGGAGTATTTATTGATGTAGCCGTTGTCACTATTGCCCCTATAGCACTCATAACAGGAAGTCAACTTAAATTATCCAGAGCCAAACTACTGGTAGCCATGATTGGCGGTGGCAAATGTGGTAATATCATCTCTCCTAATCCCAACAGTATCATTGCAGCTGAAAACTTCGGAGTCCCGCTACCATCTGTTATGGCTGCTAATATTCTTCCTGCAATAATCGGATTGCTCTTCACTATATATATCATCGTCCCTCTATTGCCCAAGGGTAGCATATTACAACCAACTGAACAAGTGGAAAAAAACAGGCTTCTGCCTTCTTTATGGAGTAGTATCATTGCTCCCATAGTAACTATCTTATTATTAACTCTCCGTCCCTTGTTCGGAATTATTATTGATCCACTCGTAGCTCTATCAGCAGGTGGAATTGTAGGAATAATAACCACCCATAATTGGAATAAAACCAATGAGTGCCTTTCTTATGGTCTAGGAAAAATGTCTGCCATTGCCATACTTCTAATTGGTACAGGAGCTTTAGCTGGTGTTATAAAAGCTTCGACTATCAAAGATATACTGATCGATCTGCTTGCAGGATGGAGTAATGGAGGAACCATTATGGCACCTCTTTCTGGTGCATTAATGTGCGCAGCCACGGCATCTACCACAGCGGGAGCCACAATCGCATCTGCCTCATTTGCCCAGTCTATTCTCGGTGCAGGAGTAACAGCTATATGGGGGGCTGCAATGATCAACGCCGGTTCTACCGTATTAGATCATCTACCTCACGGTTCTTTTTTCCATACTACAGGAGGTGCAGTCGGCATGGATGTAAAGGAACGGCTGAAGCTTATCGCTTATGAGACAGCCATTGGTCTGGTATTGGCCATCAGTAGCGTACTTTTATATGTATGCATATCTTAAAATCGATAACTCAAAGTAAAAAAAGCTATTGTTTATTATGAAAGATTCCACTATTAGACAGTCTCTGTTACTCATTCTTGTCATTCTATTATACTCTTTACATGGGTATTCACAGGACAGGCAGTCAACCGACTTCAAAGT
>CAKUYM010000425.1 GCA_934716785.1 uncultured Bacteroides sp.
TCTGTATAGGTTAGCTAAGATATATGCATAAAGGGGGAATTAACAAATGTTATCCCCCAAGAATTACAACTGAGCCTGGTTTATGGTATTGGCTCATACTTATATTTTGAAGGTGATAAATTGGTAGTAATACAAAATCAACCTACAAATGGAATAAATCACAAGAAGTCAGAGCCAATATACTCTTCAAACAATATGACGACCTCAAACAGTTCTATTATTTGACTCTACACTTAGGCAAGATATATTCTACAAATTATGACAAAGATGTGGTAAGACCTAAATCAGCATTATGGTTCAATAAAGTGGAGAAAGTAGGAATACCCGCAATTTAATACAGCCATAAGAACCTTTGGCCAGCACTATGAAAGAATTCTGAACTTCTTTGTCGGAAGACAAACCAATGCCACGGCTGAAAAAAGTGACCGACTATGACATCAATACAATCGACACTGCATTCGTCAATGAAATTTTCGTCTATCTGCAAGACTATTTACGACAAGACGCAAACCAGAGTATCATTTGCAATTAAAACAAAATCAGACAGACGCGGACTCACATTTTAGTATAGAAATGCCCAATGCCTTTTCGATTTTATAGAGCGTCTCCAACGATAGATTTTCGCGTCCCTTCAATACCTTTGAAATGTACTGTCGACTACAACCCATTTTCTCCGCCAACTGATTTTGGTTTATCCCCAGTTCTTCCATTCTATCCAACATCTGCATGGCTATTTCCTGCGAATATCGCAGCCAGCCACTATTAGCGTTCATGTATTCGAATAGTTCACGCCATTTGGACGGTGTTGGAGAGGCGTACTTTTCAAGCCTCTTTATGATTTTATCTGCTTCATCATTCATATTCGATTCCTCCTTTATTACAATTCATTTATATAATTGACAAACCCATCATCATCGATAATGTTTTCTTCCAGCAAAAAACGCCTCACTCTATCCATTTTCACCAGTTCCTTCCTGGTATGCTCTCTTTCCTGCATTGTTGCCGTCAGTTTGATCGCCCCTCCGGTAATGATATATACGCCAGGCGTCAATTTGATCGCATACAAGCGTATCCATGATGGATGGCTGGGCACATTCTTCAAGCGTGCTTTTTCCTTTTGCAGCATTATATCCGATGCCTGATTATTGTCCAGCGGACGAAACATCTTGCTCAAATCAGCCCCCGGAGACAGGTCCAACATGATATATCTCAACATCTTGCCATCGGCTATGGTGTCCCTGACAGCTTGTTTTATATCGGTGATTTTAAAGTATGCGTTGAGGTCGTTTATATTCTCCTTAAAAAAAGAGCGCAACCAAACCACATCCGTCCAGTCATAAAAGGCTTTCATAAACTCATTATTTTCCTCTCCATCAAAGCGTACAGCCCATAGTCTCTTATCGCTGGTAATATCGTCAAATATCATATTGTTTTCCTTTTGTTTATGCAAAGGTACAAAAAAGAATCGAGAATGTCAACTTTTAAGTTGACATTCTCGATTACAATCATTTTTTAGGATTTGGGAAGGTACTCTTTGCTTTGCCATAATTCATATTTTTCACGTTGTGAAGTTGATAAATCAAATGCGGCATTTATCATTATTTGTCGCTTTTATTAGGTTTATCCGATTAAAAACGATACCTTTGTGTTACAAATAAGAGTTCATAGATTTAGATAAAAAGGAGTTCGTGACTTAGTCGGTGGCTAATTCTATGACATTGACTAAAGTGAAGGCTCTGTAAAACACTGATAATAAGAGCGAAATAGCTTTAATATTTTACGGCTATCATCCGCACTGAGATTAACTAAAAGCCTTCAAGACAATATCTTGAAGGCTTTTTAATTGATTGGATATGAATAAACATCAACTTTGCTGTATCGGCCACATCACACTGGATAAAGTAGTAACTCCGCAAAACACGGTTTATATGCCGGGGGGAACAGCTTTCTATTGTTCACACGCCATCCGCCATTTCAATGATATCGACTATGCATTGGTGACAGCAGTCGGCGCTACCGAAATGAATGTAGTAGAGCAACTACGCGAAGTCGGCATTCATGTAACTGCATTGCCCAGCAAGTACTCGGTATATTTCGAAAATATTTATGGCGCCAACCCCGATGACCGTACCCAACGCGTATTGGCAAAAGCGGATCCCTTCACCGTAGCCCAACTGAAAGAGATAGATGCCGAGATTTATCATCTCGGATCCCTGTTGGCTGATGATTTCTCCTTGGAAGTCATCAAAGACTTGTCTCAAAGAGGATTGATCGCGGTAGACTCCCAAGGCTACCTTCGCGAAGTACGCGACACACATGTGTATCCGGTAGACTGGTCGGACAAACGGGAAGCGTTGCAATACATACATTTTCTCAAAGTTAATGAACATGAAATGGAAGTGCTGACCGGACACACCGACCCACACGAAGCTGCTCGCCAACTACACGAATGGGGAGTAAAAGAGGTGCTGGTCACTCTCGGTAGCATGGGATCCCTTATTTTCGACGGCACAGACTTCTATCGTATCCCAGCTTACAAGCCCGAAAAAGTGGTAGACGCAACAGGATGCGGAGACACTTATACCATCGGCTACTTGTACCAACGGGCATCAGGCGCAAGCATTGAAGAAGCGGGACGCTTTGCGGCAGCTATGTCTACATTGAAGATCGAGAAATCCGGTCCTTTCAGCGGAAACAAAGAAGACGTCATTCGCTGCATGGAAACTGCAGAAGAAATGTTTTAATCGTTCCTTCATTTTGAGCAAAGAACTTCAGGACTTTTTTCAATCCTGAAGTTCTTTGCATATAATGCATATCAATATATATATAGAACTATCTATCAATTCTTTGTTTCATTATCAAGAAGTACGCACTTTGTAAGAGGACACCCAGAAAAATCACTTTTATAGCATTAACTTCAATGGAATGCTCACGCAAAACCTCTACAATTTTTAATGCACAAAATAAGGAAACAAGAAACGTAAGAGAATACTGTAAAGCTCTATTCCTAACTTTTAAGAATCGTTCATTTGTTTCCTTACAGCACCAAGGGAACAAACAGACCAAGCTAAAGCCAATTACAATAGATACTAAATCATCACATTCAGATTGCCACATAAACAAATCATATATTCCCCAAACAGCCAGTAGGACAAGAATGATTATATCAGCCAAATTCTCTTTTACATATTTCATAATACTATATATTTAATGTTTCATATTTCCATCATAAAACAGTAGCCGAAGTTTCTTCTGTACTACCATTGACTTCTGATGAGGTACTATCTGATGTATCTATAGTTACCATGATGGGATCTAAGCATTTATCCAGGGAATAAGAGAAAGCCGCCCCCCAAATTATGCTCATTGGGCCACCACATGTAAACCCCAATAAACCACCAAGGCAATCAGCCGCAAAAACCTTTCTATTAAAAGAACTCCTGGTTGTCACTGGCTGCCAATAATCTGAAGAAGATTTAAAAATATTACTATATACAAGTAAATACTCCCCACCTACATAACCCTTATATTTTTCTGCCAATAAGCCCAATTCATCAGAAGAAAGAGTACAGTTCTCATCAGTAATCTCATAAAGAACACGTTTAACCTCATCGCATATCCCATCATTATTTCTGATCCTATCAAGAACCAATATTAACGAGTTTTCATAAAATCAATAGTTCGTTAAGTTTTGAATTAACAAATAAAAAGTAGGTCAAGTCCTACCGATTCATTATATTAAGGTT
>CAKUYM010000426.1 GCA_934716785.1 uncultured Bacteroides sp.
CCAGTCCCGTGAGCGGTCCTTTGATCACGCGGATTCTCTCACCCGGTGCCAACGGCGATGCGTTCATACTAATCGTTTCGTCCGAATAGTCGAGCATGAATTTGAATCGGGACATTTGCCGGTCGGGAATGACAGCCGGAGTACTCTCCCCACGGAGCACCATGTAACGGCTGATGGCAGATAAGGTCAACACTTGTTTTTGTTCATGTCGGTCTACATAAACAAAGATCATCATCGGGAGTATCACCCGGTCAACTACTTTACGACGATCACTCCACTGATGAACTTCCCGCTGGATGGGAAGGAAGTTCTCAATCCCCATTTTAGTAAGTCGCTCGCTTGTTTTTTTCTCGTGACAGACGCGTACAAACGCTACCAACCATCGTTTTGAGCATGCTACGCCGCTGCCAGTCACATTTGCCGACAGACTTTTTTGATCGTCATTTTTGTTTATGATCATGTATTTTACCCCTCATTTTACTGTCACTTTTTTAAGCAACAGTATGAATTCGGCTGCAAATATAAATAAAATAATAAAATAAGCGAAAAGAAAAAACACTTTCTTTTCGCTTATGCAATCTAAATATATGGTTGAAGTAGCTCCCGGATTGAATTATCCGGCTCTATCCGACTACCATTTGTAGTTGATACCGAAGCTGAGCAACTCTTTCAACTGGAAGAAGCTGGTGCCTTCCGTGGGCTTGGAGCTGTCGTCAAAACGGGTGTGTATATACAGTTTGGTGGACAGGTAGCGGTTGAGGAGGAAGTTGAATGTATTCTCCCACTCTACACGCGCCCAGTGATAGTTGGTGAGGTAGTTGAAGCGGGACTCCAGTTTGATGGAGGTGATGATGGTCCAGTTGAATGTGGATTGTACCTGGGAACCAAAGTCGTTCTTGGAGCATTTACCTTTTTCTATACCGAACTTGGTTTCATCTACTTCAGAGCTGCCGATATAACGCAAGTTGTAGGTGAGTGGTGCCATCAGGACGGAGAGGTTGAATTTCTGCTTGTTCAGTTTGTAGTCCATACCGATGCTGACTGCCAAGTCTGCCGGAGACATGAAGGCAGAGACCAGATCGTCGCTATTGGCTTTATAGCCGTTAAAGAACTGTGTCTTGAACTCGGAAGAAATGGTATAGTACCAATTCTTAAGGGCACGCAGACCCAGTTTATTGGAGATACGGAGTTGGTCGGTATTGAACAGGTATTTGTGATACTCGTCGGACGGTGTGGAGGTCATACCCACTTTGGCTTCGAGCTGGTTCTCGAACAGGATTCTTTCATTATCGTTGTAGTTGGCGTAAATCTGGAAAGTGGCCAAGCCGGAGAAGTTGCTCTCCCCTCCTTTGTACCAGTTGGCGGAAAGGTGGTTCTGGCTGATCTGCAACGATCCGTTACCGCCGGTGACCCACCAGTTGGGGCGGCTGATCTTGATGTCCGCCTCACCTACGTTGCTGTCCATATTCTCAGGTTGGAAGAGGTGGATCACACTCGCTTTCGGAGATATCTTCGGCTTCACATCGTTACGGAACACGTCACGGCTCATGATGCGGTCTTCGGTAGTGACCACCAATTGCGGCTGTTGCAGATAAAGATCCATCAATGCCTTATTGACCTGAACATTGGCACGCTGAGTTTTGGTGAATGTCAACGTATCGTATGGCAGAAGCTCGGCCGTCAATTGCGGAGTGGTATCAGGCAGCAACGGCGGGCAAGTCAACTTTGAGTATTGTTGCATCGGCGCATAGTAGTATGCCAACGGGGTGAACAGGCGGAAGTAATCGGGATCGGACGGGATATAACGCGCCGGCACGGACAGGTCGTTCAGATAGTCCAGTTGGGCTATATACTTATTATATAAATAGGAGACGGTGTCCAACTTCGGCTCATCGCCCGACATATTGAGTTTCAGCATCAGGTATTTCTGAAGTTCCGCCGAAAGGGTATCCGCTTTCACTACTTTGGCTTTTTCTATCACGGTAGAGGACTTGGATGCCTTCGAAGGCTTGATTGTATCGGCAGGCTTCACTGCTTCGACAGGTTTTATCGTATCGACAGACTGAACGGGGCTGACCGCATTGGAATCGGATGACAATGAATCAACCGGAAGTACGGAGTTATCGACTGAATCACGAACCAGCTCCTGCGCAGAAAGCGGCAGCGATACTAAAGAAGAGGCAAACGCTAAGCATAAAATAGTAATTCTCATCATATTTGTCTATGGTTTAGACTGCAAAACTACATTATTTTGTTCAGAAATCATAGGATTCTTTTAAAATTGCATTTTTTAATAAATTTGTAGAGGCGAAAGGCTGCATTCTTCCTCTTTTTTTATAATTTTGCGCTTTTTAAGTTCGTAAGAATCCACTTAAAGTAAACAATTTTTAAAACAGTTATAGCTGTGGGAGAAACAAAGTATATTTTCGTCACCGGTGGTGTTGCCTCTTCATTAGGAAAGGGGATTATTTCATCATCCATCGGTAAATTGCTGCAAGCAAGAGGTTATAATGTAACCATCCAAAAGTTTGACCCGTACATCAACATCGACCCGGGAACATTGAATCCTTATGAGCACGGAGAGTGCTATGTGACCGTAGACGGACATGAAGCCGATCTCGACTTGGGACACTATGAGCGTTTCTTAGGTATACAGACGACTAAGGCGAACAACATCACTACGGGGCGAATCTACAAGAGCGTCATCGATAAAGAGCGCCGCGGGGATTATTTAGGTAAGACTATTCAGGTGATTCCTCATATCACGGACGAGATTAAACGGAACGTGAAGCTGCTGGGCAACAAATATAAGTTTGATTTTGTTATTACAGAGATCGGGGGTACGGTAGGTGATATCGAGTCTCTCCCCTACCTTGAGAGTATCCGCCAGTTGAAATGGGAACTCGGGAAAAACGCTCTTTGCGTGCATCTGACGTATGTGCCTTATCTTGCCGCTGCCGGAGAGCTGAAGACCAAGCCGACCCAGCACTCGGTGAAGGAATTGCAGAGCGTGGGTATACAGCCGGATGTGCTGGTGCTGCGTGCCGAACATCCGCTGAGCGACGGATTGCGCAAGAAGGTGGCACAGTTCTGTAACGTGGACGACAAGGCGGTGGTGCAATCCATCGACGCGGAAACGATCTACGAGGTGCCTATCTTGATGCAGGCGCAAGGGCTGGACAGCACTATCTTGGAGAAGATGGGATTGCCGGTGGGAGAAACTCCGGGACTGGGCCCGTGGCGCAAGTTCTTGGAACGTCGTCATGCAGCCGAAGCCAAAGAACCGGTCAACATCGCGCTGGTAGGAAAATATGACTTGCAGGATGCTTACAAGTCTATCCGCGAAGCTTTGTCGCAGGCGGGTACTTACAACGACCGCAAAGTGGAGGTTCATTTTGTAAACAGCGAGAAGCTGACCGACGAGAATGTGGCAGAGGCGCTGAAGGGCATGGCGGGTGTCATGATAGGTCCGGGATTCGGACAACGTGGTATCGACGGCAAGTTTGTTGCCATTAAATATACGCGTACGCATGATATTCCGACATTCGGTATCTGCTTGGGTATGCAATGTATAGCCATCGAATTCGCACGCAACGTGCTGGGGTATGCCGACGCTAACTCACGCGAGATGGATGAGAAGACTCCGCACAACGTGATCGACATCATGGAGGAGCAGAAGGCTATCACCAATATGGGCGGCACGATGCGTCTGGGTGCATACGAGTGTGTGCTGGAC
>CAKUYM010000427.1 GCA_934716785.1 uncultured Bacteroides sp.
GCGACAAAGAAATTCTCTCTGCCCCATCAAAAGGGAAAGGAACCAAGTGCACATAATACCACGGCATATCTTCATTTTTCCATTCTTTCCGCCAAAGGTTCACCATTGAGACCAGCAACTTATCATAATCAAAATAGTTATGTTGGTTGGATTCCCCCTGATACCATATAAACCCACGACCGGTAAAATTGCGAATCGGCGCTATCATTCCATTAAAAAGATATGAAGCATTGGCAGCCTCTGTCTGTACCTGAGGAGTAAAAGCCAGTTTCTGATTGATACCGGCTGTTTCTCTGATAGCCTCTGCTGTCATCCAGGGCTCAATGGCAATACCACCACAATTAGGAGTAATCAGTCCGATTGGTATATTCAGCACTTTATTCAGATTTTTACCGAAGAAATAGCCAACGGCACTAAAATCCCGGACGCTTTCAGGAGTTGACTTCAACCAACTTCCCCGACAATCATCCTGCGGTTCTGCTGCAGGAGTAGGAGGTAGTGTAAACATACGTATATCCGGATATTGGCTTGCTTCAACTATTTCCTCCAAAGATCCGACTACAGGCTGCCCATAAAAACCATGCACCGGCATTTCCATATTCGACTGTCCGGAACAAATCCAAACTTCTCCAATCAGTATATCTTTTAGTGTCAGCAACTCTCCATCACTAATATCAATCTGATAAGGTCCTCCTGCTTCAGGAGTCTGTATTTGTAGCAACCATTTTCCATTATTTTCTGCTTTTGTCGTATATATCCGGTTATCCCAGGAAGGTTTCACCGTCACATTTTGAGAGGGCGCAGCCCAGCCCCAAATATTCACTGTATCCGAACGTTGCAAAACCATATTATCGCCCAAGATAGAAGGTAATCTGATTTTTCCCCACAATGACAAAACCATACATACAAACAAAGCCAACCATATTACTCGTTTCATAAATTATTAAGATTAAGAGAATATCCGAATAGTGATATCCTCACGATTCACATTATCTTTTAATAACCGTCCCCGTATTTTCCTGCATTATAGCACCTACGTTCTTACTACCTGTATAATTCACCTGAATCAACTCCGTTTTCCCGACATTATTGAGCCAGAATGCAGGACGTACATCTTCTCCCCGGTAATTCAGTTCTACATTCTCAAGAACCATATTTTGCACATTACGCGCATACCAGCCCCAACAGGGTAAGAGACGGGAGTCTGCCGGCGGCTGACTAACTTGAAGATTTTTCAGCTCCGGATTCTTGTTTCCTTCATAACTGATAGAAATATCCCTGAATGTCACATTGCCGAAAGTTCCCCCCTTCCAACTTTCAATTGAAACTGCCGCCTGGCTGATACGAGTAGCCTTCATCCGTTCCACCAGAATATTGTCTCCCGTATTTCCTTCATTGAGCACAATCATCAAAGGATTATTCATATTATCAATGCTAACGTCATGTATATATATATCACGAATCTTGCCCGGTGCTTTTCCCCAACCACCAGGTTGCAAGATTATGGCAGACAGCATATTATTCCGCTTTTTCTCTTTAGAAGTACGATGCGGATATTTTCCCGGCCCTGCAAAGGTACAATTGGAAATAGTCAGTCCCGTTGCCGGCATTATCATACGGACCCCATTACAGGAAGAATTTATGTGGCAGTCACTTATCACCATATTCTCCCAATAACCACCGGCAATAGCGTCATCTCCCGTAAAAAAACGGCAGTTACGGATTGTTATATTCTTGCCTCCGCGTATATGTATTCCATCCCAACCCTCATTAAATTCAAGGTCATGAAAAACCATATCTTCTATTTTATAAGCCATAAAAGCATAGTTGGAAGCACAGTTCAGAGTGATTCCCCGCATCAATATATTCCGTGACTCGGCAATAATAATCGTATGCGGCCCCCGCATATTCTCTTCACCTTCCGAGTCAAAGACATGATTTCCGTCAATAATCCCCTCTCCCTCAATAGAAATATTGCTGACACCTACTCCCAATATTAACGCCCGGTTCCAATGAGGATCAATAGCACTGTTGGCATTCTCACCGTCCCCACCGCTATCAAACATACTAAGGTTACCCAAAGGAGTATAAGATTTGTACTGGCTCACATCCGCAGTTCCTTTCAATACAGCGCCTTTACGTAACACAAGAGAAATGTTATCTTTCAAGTAGATTGTCCCGCTGAGAAAAGTTCCCTTAGGTATTAACACCGTTCCCCCTCCATTTTCGGCACAATATTCAATAGCTGAATTAATAGCATTTGTATTCAACGTTTTACCATCTCCTTTCGCCCCATATTTACAGATGTCATATACCTTCTCCTGAATTACGGATGCACCCGCACATAAAGGATAGAGCAGAAAAACCAACAGAAAAACAGTTTGCATCATACTTCTTTTCATCATATCTATGTTTTATTTTACAAAAATCGCATATCCGTTCTCATGCAGCGAGATACCGTTTCCCGCAGAGAATTCTCTATATCCCCCATTCAAATAATCCTTGAATTTTCCGGCAGGAGATTCCTGTGTAAACCGTAATCTTTTGGGTACCTGAGCAAAATTCAGAAGTACCAATATTTCGTTATCTCCCTTGATACGGGAGTAAGCAAATAGACTTTCGTCATTTGTAGAATATATCTTCAAAGCTCCCCGATTGGCGCCATCTTCAAGTGCCGGCTGAGTCCGTTTCAACCGGGTTAACTTCTGATACAGGTTAACATAAACCTTATTTGCAGGATTCCAGTCCACCATTACCGGTTCCGCAAAATTCATGGATTTATTCATTCCTATTTCCTGACCGTTGTAGATAAGAGGCATATCATAAATAGTAAATGAAAGGACAGCCAATGGCAATACATTATTTCCATAACGGTCGAACTCCGACCCCTCATAAGCATTCAGGTCATGATTGGTAATATAAACCATCCGCCCTTTATTTTTGTAAGCTGCATCATTAAACAATTTCTTGCATTCGTCAATCAAAACAGGTACATCATTTTCAGCACCGAAGTCTTTCAACGCGGTGGCGAAATCCCATGCATAGTCATAATCAAAAACTTCCATGTAGGCCGGATCGGAGCCTTCGCTCAACCAGGTCACCTTTTTCACCTTATCCACCTCTTTACGAAGTTCTCTCCAGAAATCCAAAGGCACAAAGTCGGCTGCATCAAACCGGAAACCGTCAATATCAAATTCTGTCAGCCAATATTTCATGGCATCCGCCATAGCAGTACGCATTTCCGCATTAGTATGATCCAGTTGAATCACATCCAACCAACCTCCGGGAGCATACGGACGCTCTCCGTCCTTTTCTGCATAATAATCCAAGTGTCCGGCTACCCACACATTATCCCAGGCCGTATGATTGGCTACCCAGTCCAACCAGATTTCCATACCCATAGCATGGGCGGTATTCACCAAAGACTTAAAGTCTTCCGACGTCCCATAGTCAGGATTAATCGCCTTATAATCTTTTACCGAATAGGGACTACCCAATGTCCCTGCCCTATTCTCCTCGCCACGAGGATGAATAGGCATCAGCCATAGAATATCTATCCCGAGTTCCTTCAATCGCGGCAAGTCACTTTCAAGCCCTTTGAAATTATGCCCGGAAGAATAGCTGTACACATTTACCTCATATATCACCTTATTATGAGCCGTTACAGGCTTTACCTCACTATTGGGAATATCCGTCCACGTATATTCGTCTTCATCATTGCAACTACTAAGAATC
>CAKUYM010000428.1 GCA_934716785.1 uncultured Bacteroides sp.
ATATTGTGCATCCGACATGTTTTGCCATGAAACTTTCGGAGTAAACTCCAACAAGTCAACGTATGTGACTCCTTCTTTGGTATGTTGAGGAAAGTGCAGCTCTACTGTATTGATATTACTTTGGGCTGGCATATTCATGTCAGCCTGAAATTTAGCCCAGATGCATCGCCATCCTTTAAAGTTGAGTAAAAAGGGGAGGTGGCATACTTCTTTTCCCTTGCTGTCTTTGAAAGAAAAAACAAGATGCTCTTTTATCGGAGACTCATTATAAATCCATGCGTTGATGCCGCCATTTTTAGCTTTGCAAGCTTCAGGCAGTCCGTTTGGTGCAATTAGTGTAAGAACAGCTCCTTGCTCCCATTTGATTTGTAGAGATTGTTTGCCTGATTTATATTTGTTTTCTGTGGTATTAATGGTTCCTTTATCTATTTTCCAGTTCTCAGGGACCTTACTGTCTTCGAATGAATAGGTTTGCGGAAATACGGATGCAGTGGTGAAGAATATTAAGAGAAGAGCAAGGATTTGTGTGTTCTTTATCATACTATATGGGCTTTGAAATGATGAAAGCGTTACAATAAAAGACATACCTTTTACTGTAACGCTTTCATCTTATTTTATTTTAGTTATTTCCATCCGGGATTCTGTTCAAACTGAGTACAGATATCCATTTCTTGTTGTGGTATTGGGAGCAGTTCGTTTTTATTCTTCTTAGTGTAATCAACGCATACATAGAATCCGTCTCCACCGCTATACCAGTCTACCAAGTCTTGGGCAGTCTGTTTGATACTTTCGTAGTAGATTCCCCAGCGAACCAAATCCTGACGACGGTGTCCTTCGAATGCAAGCTCATATGCACGCTCATTACGCACGGCTGATTGGAAATCTGTGTATGACATGCCTGCGGCCAGGTCTGACGCACTGTTATCGGTTTCTACCGGAAGTCCGAATCCACGTCTGCGCACCATATTGATAGCTCTGTAAGCCTCATCTGTAGGCCCTTGTTTCCATTCATTCAGAGCTTCTGCATACAAAAGCAGTACATCAGCATAACGTAATATATACCAGTTGATATTAGAAAGATTGGCATCAATAAGATAATTAGCGCTATTGACATACTCCTCAGTGTCCCATTTTCTGGGGCATACATTGTCAATATAAGACTTTTTCAATCCATCTTTTGCATCGTCCAAAATAGCATCTTCAATATTACCGCTATTGTTGATTACAATTTTAACTCCGTTTTCACCGGTATCGGTAGCTTTGCCGTATTTGTAATCGGCAAAAGACAATCCCCATCTTCTATCCTTCAGGCGATCCTTCCAGTCACGCAAGAAAGTGGGGATGACACGCCAGTTACCTGCATTGCGGACACTTCTGATTCCGCTGGCTTGTACTCCGTTCCATTTGCCGATACGTCCGCAAGGATCGTTTGCAGAGACTCCCGTAACAGTCGGAGCATAGAAACTTACTTCAATCAGACTTTCTGATTCGTCCCAAATGCCGTTGCAAGTATTCTTCCATAATTGTTCGTAGTCGTCAAGCAAATGATGTTTGCCGGATTCAACCAAAATTTTAGCGGTTTTAGCTGCGTCTTCCCATTTGCTCGTATCATGAACCGGATAACCGGCCCAAGTTGCATACACTTTGCTCAACAAGCCGAGAGCCGCTCCTTTGGAGAAACGGAAACTATTGTCTGAGCGTATATTGTCATCTATGGCATAAGGCAAATTCTCGATGGCATATTTTAAGTCTGCTTCTATAAATTTATATACGTCCACAGGATCAGCTTGAGTGAAAGTAGACGGATGCTGGTGGGACTGAGCGGTGTTGGTAATTAAGGCTACATTACCGAACCAGCGAACCAATTCAAAATAATATAATGCGCGAAGACTGCGTGCTTCAGCCATGTAGACAGCAGCCAGTTTATAATTTTTCTCATCATAGCTACCAGCTCTTTGTTGCAGTGTCTCAATGAAGTCATTCGCATCATAAATGGCACTATATAAATTTGCCCAGGTAGTGGCTATTTCTGTTTGAGAACTGGTATAAGCATTTGACGGAATGAGACGGAGACCATCGGTACTATTTCCTTGTACTTTTGCTATGTCACTTGGTATTGTGAAATACATAGACAAGTGGAAACCGTATATGCCATCTTTTACCATATCGCGATATACGCCTAAAAGTACGTTTTCGGCTTCCTTCGCATTCTCCATATAATCTTTTTTCTCAATTTCTGTATAACTGGTTTCATCCAATGAACAAGATGAAACAGTAATAGCACAAGCTAATGTGTATAAATAGTATTTGAAATTTTTCATCGTCTTTTTTGTTTAGAATTGAACTTCTACGCCAAATGTAAATACTCTGCTCTTAGGATATGCTCCCCAATCGAATCCCGGCATAAGCGGACTGCTTTTCATGTTTACTTCCGGGTCGTAACCACTATATTTGGTAAAGCAGAATAGGTTTTGAGCAGTACCGTATACACGCAAACGGTTTATATACGCTTTCCTTGTCCATTTGTTGGGGAGGGTATATCCTAATGTTACATTTTTCAAACGAAGGAATGAACCGTCCTCGATAAAGCGTGAGTATAATTCATATTTGACATATCCCTTAGCAGAAGGAACACGGTTTGAAGCATGTGTCGGAGTCCAACGGTCGGCAACTTCTGCCAACTGGTTGCTGCGTTCATCTTGCGATTGCGTATTAAACATACGTGTCGCATTATAAATGTCATTACCATATTGGAACTGGAACATGAAACTGAAATCGAAGCTTTTGTAATTGAATGTATTGGTAATACCACCATACCAGTCGGGCTGTCCATTTCCAATAGTTGTACGATCGTTGGGAGTAATTACACCATCTCCATCTATGTCTTTATATTTCACCATACCAGGCACTACTGTCTTGCCTGCATGAGTGCTGATATCTGCTACTCCGGGTTTTAATTGCATTGTTCCGTCAGGCAGCATATTGAAATCGGAAGTTTGATAGACACCGTCAAAAACGTATCCGTACATCTGTCCGAGAGAAGAACCTACTATTGAAATATAGTCATTACCGTTGAAATTGCTGTTGAATTTCGTTGCTGACTGTACATAGGATGTGCCGCTTTGCAATTCTTTCAACGTATTTTTGATAAATGAAATATTAAAATCCGTTTGCCATGAGAAGTGGCGAGTTCTGATATTAGTACTATTAATATTCAATTCAACACCTTTGTTCTGAATCTTACCAATATTTTGCCATTGAGAGTTAAACCCTGTAACGTAAGCTAATTTTTGTTCAAGCAACAAGTCTTTAGTGTTTTTTATAAAGAAGTCTGCCGTAAAGTTCAGGCGATTGTCAAAAAGACCCAAATCGACACCTAAATTGGTTGTGGTAGAACCTTCCCATTTTAAGTCTTTATTAGCCAGTTGCTTAGGACTCAATACCGTGGCAAGTTGCTGACCGACTCCATATTTGCTGGATGTGTATAGATCCATAGACAGATAGTTTGTAATACGGTCGTTTCCTACTGTACCCCATCCAAGACGAAGTTTCAAGTTGGATATTGGAGTGATATCCTTCATGAATTGCTCTTCTGATATACGCCATGCAGCGGAGAATGAAGGGAAATATCCCCATTTATTCTTAGCGGAGAATACTGTGGAACCGTCCGCACGGATCGTTGCTGTGAATAAGTAGCGATTGTTGAAACTATAATTGCCTC
>CAKUYM010000429.1 GCA_934716785.1 uncultured Bacteroides sp.
GAGCCTACTTTTCCTATCAGATAGACGAACTCGCCTTTGTGCAGTTCAAGATTTACATCATTCAGCACACAGAGTTCCTGTTGATGGATTTCTACGTTTCTATATTGAATTAATGCTTCTTCCATGTACTGCTATGTCTTTCCTGCAATTCGCGTGCAAGATCTTCGATACGATAGCCCTTTGAAGTGAGTAATACAATCATGTGATAAATCAGGTCGGCTCCTTCGTAAATCAAGCGTTCGTCGGTTCCGTTGGTTGCCTCGATTACTGTTTCCACAGCCTCTTCACCCACCTTCTGCGCCATCTTGTTGATGCCGGATTTAAACAAGCTGGTTGTATAAGACCCTTCGGGCATTTCCTCGTGACGCTTGTCGATGAAGTCCTGCAATGCTTTCAGGAACATGACCGGCTCCTCGTTCTTCTCACCCCAGCAAGTATCCGTACCGGTGTGGCAAACCGGACCAACCGGATTTACCTGTATCAACAACGTATCATTGTCACAATCAGCCTTGGTAGAAACGACATGAAGGAAGTTTCCGCTTTCTTCGCCTTTCGTCCACAGACGGTTCTTCGTGCGGCTGAAGAAAGTCACCTTTCCGGTTTCTACCGTTTTATCATAGGCCTCTTTATTCATAAAGCCCAGCATCAAGACCTTACGCGTTTCATTGTCTTGTATGATAGCCGGAACAAGTCCGTTCATCTTATCAAAATCCAATTCCATTTTATCTAAATATCTTAATTACTATTTACGCATTACAATACCTTCGCCGCAAAGATACGATTTTAAATCGGGAATTTTGATTTCTCCGAAATGAAAAACACTGGCAGCCAATGCGGCATCTGCCTTTCCTTGCAAAAACACATCGCGGAAGTGCTCCTTACAGCCGGCTCCCCCCGAAGCAATAATCGGAATGGAGAGTTGTTCCGCCAAAGCAGCAAGCGCCTCATTCGCATATCCGGTTTTTACTCCGTCATGGTTCATACTCGTAAAAAGAACTTCACCGGCTCCGCGTTCCTGTGCTTCTTTGGTCCATCCGAACAGTTCTTTATCGGTTTCGATACGTCCACCGTTCAGATAGCATTTCCAACCTTTCTCCGTTTGCTTGGCATCTACCGCCAGCACACAGACCTGCGAACCGAAATTTTTGGCAATATCGTCAATCAGTTGCGGATTGCGGATTGCAGAAGAATTGATGGAAATTTTATCGGCTCCGGCATTCAACAGGCGGTCTACATCGCTCAATTCATTGATTCCGCCACCTACGGTAAACGGAATATTGATATTGGCAGCAATCCGTTTCACCAGATCCGTAAAAGTCTTACGTCCTTCATGGCTGGCAGTGATATCAAGGAAAACAAGTTCGTCGGCACCTTGTTCACTATAAGCCCGCCCCAACTCTACCGGATCACCGGCTTGGCGCAAATTAACGAAATTCGTTCCTTTCACGGTTTGTCCGTCTTTGATATCCAGACAAGGTACTATTCTTTTTGCTAACACAATCCTTATTTATTTATAATTCAACTATTATTTCAATATCATGCTGCCGGTATCGACAACGGCTCATTACAACATCCGGCTATAACCGGCAGACCGTTAAAGGTCTCAATCCAGAAAAGCTCTTAAGTCCCTCAAGGTGATACGTCCTTCATACAATGCCTTTCCGAAGATTACCCCGGGCACTCCGGCTTCGTTCAAGGCAATAATATCATCAATGCCACTTACTCCGCCGCTGGCTATCAGGTAAAGGTCGGGAAATTTTTCCAGTATTTCCTTATACAAGCCGACAGAAGGCCCTTTCAACATTCCGTCGCAACTGATATCCGTGCAGATTACTTTCCGGACACCTTTATTTATATAGTCTTCAAGAAACGGGAAAAGTTCGCAGGCGCTTTCGTCCTTCCAACCGTTTACGGCTATCTTATGATCCTTTACATCCGCTCCCAGTATGATTTTATCACTCCCATACACTTCCAGCCAATGGCAAAACAATGCCGGATCCTTCACAGCAATGCTACCGCCCGTCACCATCTGCGCACCGCTTTCGAAAGCGATTCTCAAATCTTCATCACTTTTCACTCCGCCACCGAAATCTATTACCAAAGAAGTGCGGGTAGCGATTTGCTCCAATACGCGATAGTTGACTACATGGTGAGAAGCAGCTCCATCCAAGTCGACCACATGAAGCCGGCGAATACCGTTCGCCTCAAACTCCTTGGCAACCTCCACCGGATTTTCGTTATACACCTTCTTACTGTCGTAATCTCCTTGGGAAAGACGTACGCACTTTCCGTCAATAATATCAATGGCTGGAATAATTTCTATCATCTGTTCATTTACTATTTGAGATTTACAATTTACTATTTGAGATTTTACTACTTGCTGCTTACAAATTACTGTTTTAAGCTATTCAGTCATTTTCTGCTACCTACTTTTTCACCTTTCCAAAATAAGGAAATAGTTTATTATAAACGTGAGCCGAGTTTATTATAAATAATGGTGTAGTTTATTATAAACGACGACATAGTTTATTATAGGTTCAAAAAGTTCGTCAAAATCTTCTCTCCCGTCTTTCCACTTTTCTCCGGATGAAACTGGGTAGCATAAAAGTTATCCTTATGCAGGGCTGCGCTAAACGGATGAATATAATCAGTCGTAGCGGCAGTAAAATCACAAACCGGCACATAAAAGCTATGCACGAAGTAGACAAACTCCTCGCCGGTGAATCCATCAAAGAGTTTACTGTTCGTCTTCCCTATTGTATTCCAGCCCATGTGCGGAACTTTATCTTCATGCTTCTGCGGAACAAAGCGCTTCACATCCGCATCAAAGATATTCAAGCAGTCCACCCCTCCTTCTTCAGAATATCGGCACATCAACTGCATGCCGAGACAAATTCCGAGTACAGGCTGGCGCAGATTCTTTATAAGCACGTCCAGCCCTGTCGCTTTCAGGTGATTCATAGTCGTCTCCGCCTCTCCCACTCCGGGAAAAATCACCTTGTCGGCCGATTGGAGTTCTTCTTTATCAGCAGTAATCACCGCTTCCACGCCCAATCGCTTCAAAGCATAATCCACAGAGCGGATATTGCCTGCATTGTATTTTACAACTGCTACTTTCATCAGCTAAATATTACCGTTTTATTTTTGTAAGCCAAAATTTTGCGTTCAATGTGCTTCTGCACCGCACGCGAGAGGACAATCTTCTCCAAGTCCTTTCCTTTGTTTACAAGGTCTTCGATGGAGTCTTTATGAGTGATGCGCACTACATCCTGTTCGATGATGGGACCCGCATCCAACTCTGTCGTTACATAATGGCTGGTTGCGCCAATAATCTTCACACCTCTTTGGAAAGCGGCATGATAAGGCTTGGCACCCACGAATGCCGGAAGGAAAGAGTGATGGATATTGATTATCTTGTTCGGATAAGCATTTATCATTTGCTCTGAAATCACTTGCATATAGCGTGCCAACACGATAAATGTAATATTATGTTGGGCCAGCAGTTCCATCTCCTTGCGCTCCTGCTCTTCCTTTGTTTCTTTGGTGATAGGAAACAGATAGAAAGGAATGCCGAAACGCTCGGCAACATGCTGCAAATCGGGGTGATTGCTTATAATAAGAGGTATCTCCACATTCCACTCACCGGCAGTATAACGTGCCAGCATATCGAAAAGGCAGTGTGACAGTTTAGAAACAAAAATAGCCATAC
>CAKUYM010000430.1 GCA_934716785.1 uncultured Bacteroides sp.
GCTCAAGGAAGTCCTTTCATCTTGAAGAGCGGAGTGAAAATCCTTTATCCGGAAGGTAACGAAAAGATGCAACGCAACGCACAATTCCTTGCCGACTATCTGAAGACGGCTACCGGAAAAGACTTTGCCATCGAAGCCGGAACGGAAGGTAAGAATGCCATCGTGTTGGCACTCGGAGCAGAAGACAAGAATCCGGAATCCTACCAATTGAAAGTTGCCGCTGACGGCATCACCATCACCGGACCTACGGAAGCTGGAGTATTCTACGGAATCCAGTCTTTGCGCAAATCACTGCCGATAGCAGTGGGTGCTGAAGTCGCGATGCCTGCCGTAGAAATCAAAGATGCCCCTCGCTTTAGTTATCGTGGCGCTCATTTCGATACCAGCCGCCATTTCTTCACGGTAGATGAGGTGAAGACCTATATCGATATGATGGCATTGCATAACATGAACCGTTTCCACTGGCACATTACCGAAGACCAGGGTTGGCGCTTGGAAATCAAGAAATATCCGAAACTGACAGAGATCGGTTCCAAGAGAACGGAGACTGTCATCGGACGCAACTCCGGTGAGTATGACGGAAAGCCTTACGGTGGTTTCTATACACAGGATCAGGCAAGAGAGATTGTAGCCTATGCCGCTGAGCGTTATATCACGGTTATCCCTGAGATCGACCTTCCGGGACACATGCAGGCTGCTCTTGCCGCTTATCCCGAACTGGGATGTACCGGTGGTCCGTACGAAGTATGGAGACAATGGGGCGTATCCGAAGATGTGCTTTGTGCCGGCAACGACCAAGTATTGAAATTCCTCGAAGACGTATTTACAGAATTGATTGACATCTTCCCGTCAGAATACATCCATGTGGGTGGTGACGAATGTCCGAAAGTGCGTTGGGAGAAGTGTCCGAAGTGCCAGGCGCGTATCAAGGCGTTGGGCTTGAAATCTACCGACAAGCACAGCAAGGAAGAGCGTCTGCAGAGCTTCGTAATCAACCATATCGAGAAGTTCCTGAACGACCACGGACGTCAGATCATCGGTTGGGATGAAATCCTCGAAGGCGGACTTGCACCGAATGCTACCGTTATGTCATGGCGTGGTGAAAAAGGCGGTATCGAAGCAGCCAAGCAACAGCACGATGTGATTATGACACCGAACACTTACCTGTATTTCGACTATTATCAGACAAAAGACACTGAGAACGAACCTCTTGCTATCGGTGGCTATCTGCCTATCGAGAGAGTGTACAACTATGAGCCGATGCCGGCTTCCCTCACTCCCGACGAACAGAAATACATCATGGGCGTGCAGGCTAATCTCTGGACAGAATACATTCCTACCTTCTCTCAGGCACAGTACATGGTATTGCCGCGTTGGGCTGCTTTGTGTGAAGTTCAGTGGTCGGCTCCCGAGAAGAAGAATTACGACGACTTCCTGTCACGTCTGCCGCGTCTCATCAAGTGGTATGATGCCGAAGGATACAATTATGCAAAACACGTGTTCAACGTAACTGCCGAGTATACTCCGAATCCTGCCGACGGTACGTTGGACATCACTTTGTCCACTATCGACGGTGCCCCCATCCATTATACGTTGGACGGTAGCGAACCGACTGCCGCTTCTCCGCTTTATGAAAGTCCGCTGAAGATCAAGGAGAACGTTACTTTCTCCGCCGTTGCCGTACGTCCTACGGGCAACAGCCGCGTGATTTCCGAGAAGATCAATTTCAGCAAATCCAGTATGAAGCCGATTGTAGCCAATCAGCCTGTCAACAAGCAATATATGTTCAAGGGCGAATCTACCTTGGTGGACGGTTTGAAAGGAAACGGCAACTACAAGACCGGACGTTGGATTGCATTCTACAAGAACGATATGGATATGACTATCGACCTTCAGCAACCTACCGAAATCTCAAGCGTAGCCATCTCTACCTGTGTGGAGAAGGGCGACTGGGTGTTCGATGCGAGAGGTCTCTCTGTGGAGGTATCGGAGGATGGCACAAACTTCACCAAAGTTGCCTCCGAAGAGTATCCGGCTATGCAGGAAAGCGATAAGAACGGCATCTACGAACACAAACTCTCTTTCACTCCGGTGACAACCCGTTATGTGAAAGTAGTGGCTTTGTCCGAAAGCAGCATCCCGGCATGGCATGGCGGCAAGGGCAATCCGGCATTCTTGTTTGTAGACGAAATCACGGTTGATTAATGTAATGAGTATAAGAAATAAATGCGCTAAGTATTGTTTTTTCTTATGGGTATTGGGGATGTGTCTGTCGGCACATCCCGTCAAGGCACAGTCCGTAATTCCTGCTCCGCTGAAGGTGGAGCAGGGTACGGGCTTTTTTCAGCTCACAGGGAAAACAAAACTTTATACAAACCTGCAAGGCGAAGAAGCGCAACTTATAGAGAATTGCTTGCAGGCATTGCCGGTCCGCCTGAAGAAAGGGAAGAAGAAAGATACTGAAAATACCCTTTTCTTGTTGATAACGGAAAAGACGGGGCAACTGTCTTCTCCGGAAAGCTCTGAGCTGTTGTCTTCTCTGGAAAGCTACACGTTGTCCGTCACTCCATCCCGAATCCTGATACAGGCAACTTCGGGAGCCGGACTGTTTTATGGGATTCAGACACTCCTGCAACTGTCGGAGGCTTCAGGGACATTAGCCACTTCTGGAACATTAGCCGCTTCAGAGGCATCCTCAACTTTAGGGAAGTCTTCTTCTTCGGCTGCATGCATCTCCGTCCCCGTTGTTGAAATCCGGGATACTCCCCGTTTCGCTTATCGTGGGTTTATGCTCGATGTATCCCGCCATTTCCTGTCCAAGGACTTTGTGAAGAAGCAGATAGACGCATTGTCATACTACAAGATAAACCGCTTGCACCTGCATCTGACAGATGCGGCAGGGTGGCGTATTGAAATCAAGAAGTATCCCCGTCTCACGGACTTTGCCGCTTGGCGCACCGATGCCAACTGGAAGAAATGGTGGGATGGCGACCGCAGATATCTCCGTTTCGATGAACCCGGAGCTTCCGGTGGCTATTACACGCAGGAGGATATCCGCGAAATAGTGGAGTATGCCCGTCAGCATTATATCACGGTGATTCCGGAGATAGAGATGCCTGCCCACTCGGAAGAGGTACTGGCGGCTTATCCGCAACTTTCCTGTGCCGGCGAACCGTATAAGAATGCCGATTTCTGCGTTGGCAATGAAGAAACGTTCACCTTCCTTGAGGATGTGCTGACTGAGGTGATGGAGCTTTTCCCGTCAGAGTATATCCATGTTGGCGGTGATGAAGCCGCTATGGCGGCATGGCCCGCCTGCCCGAAGTGCCAACAGAGAATGAAGGACGAGCATTTCGCGCATGTAGAAGAGCTGCAAAGCTACCTGATACACCGCATCGAGAAATTTCTGAACAGCCGCGGCCGTCGTCTGCTCGGTTGGGACGAGATACTGAAAGGCGGACTGGCTCCCAATGCGACCGTGATGTCATGGCGCGGAGAGGAGGGTGGAATCGCTGCCGTCACTTCCGGACATCAGGCTGTCATGACCCCCGGTGCATTCTGCTATCTGGACAGTTATCAAGATGCCCCGTATTCGCAGCCGGAAGCCATCGGCGGATACCTGCCGTTGAAGAAAGTGTACTCTTATGACCCTATAGCCCCTTCCTTGTCGGCAGAGCAGGCGAAGCTGGTGTATGG
>CAKUYM010000431.1 GCA_934716785.1 uncultured Bacteroides sp.
TCAATCCGGTGGACTTGGTGTGTGCTGTGCGCGACTATAAAGGACATAAGTTTGACTTGGTGAAATATGTGGATAAGGCAACAGGCTTTATCTCCTATAAATCAAAGAACGGCAAAGACTTGAAAGCCCTCGAACTTCCCGGTTTGTGGAATGGGGCGATGAGTGATTGGAATACTGTATTTGTTGAAGTTCCTCTCTCTACCTTCAATCCGGTGAAGACGGTGAACGATTTGCTGCGTGAGCAACATCAATAATTTGCTTATATTCAATTTATAGATTGTACAGATATATACAGATTATAAATTATACAAATTACATAGATTACACAGACTGAAGCGGATGCTTTATTATTGTAGAGATAATTATAAAGACAACGGATTCAATCTGTGTAAATCTGTGTAACTTGCGTCATCTGCATAAATTAGTGCTATGACATCAATGCAATGACAATCAATGCAATCTGCGTATATTTGCGTTGGAATAAAAAAGAGTGTTTAGAATGAATCAGATAGAGAAAATCATAGACATTGCTACTTGGAACAGAAAAGAGCATTTCGAACATTTCAGTGCTTTTGACGATCCGTTTTTCGGGGTGACGGTCAATGTGGATTGTACCCGCACGTATCGGGATGCCAAAGATAAAGGTGTATCTTTTTCCCTTTTGGTGCTGCATCGGATTATCACTGCCGCTGCCAAAGTAGAGGAATTCCGTTATCGTATCGAAGAGGGGAGGGTGGTGTGCTATGACAGTCTGCTGCCCGAAGCCACCGTAGGTCGTGCCGACCATACTTTTTCTTTTGCCGCCTTCGAATATGACCCGGACGAACTTGTCTTCATCCGTAAGGCGAAGGCTGAAATGGAACGTCTGCAAGCTACCACCGGACTGAATAAAGGGGGAACATTCCATCCCAATGCCATTCATTATTCGGCTGTTCCGTGGCTTACTTTTACGGATATGAAACACCCCACCAATATGCGTTCGGGTGATAGCGTACCCAAAATATCTACCGGAAAATACTTTCATGAAGGAGACAAGCTGATGCTGCCCGTCTCTGTTACTTGCCATCATGGACTGATGGATGGTTATCATGTCGGTAAGTTTGTCGAAATTCTTGATTTGTAAACTTTGTTCTGAAAAGAGATAATTATACTCTGAAAAAAGATAACTATACTTAACTTATATGAGATTGAAAGTATCAAGATGGAAAGTCATCGTCTTCTGTTTGGCATTATTTTGTCCGGAGTATTCTTCGTATGCACAAGCAATCGGACAGGATGCAGAGAGGAATGTCCGACAAGAGTCACAGATGGATGTCCGGCAAGACACGCTGAGAGATGCGCGGCAAGATGTAGAGCAACTTCGCCGGGATGTCCGTGACCTTCGGCAAGAGGTGCAGAAGTTGCAGGAAGAAGTTCGTTGGCTTCGTCGAGGATACCTCCCCGAATATGGGGAATATCGGCTTGATACTGTTTCGGCTTACACTCCTCATCGGTTTATCCATCGCTTGGGAGTAGAAGCCCGTCCGCAATATATATTCCCCACTAATCCGTTCTTGCGGGGGGAGAATGAACGATGGCAGCCTATAAAGACATCCTTTGCCGTTCATTTGAAGTATTCGTTCAAATTTCGCCCCAATACCTGTGCCGACCGTATTTATGGCGGTGCTTATCAAGGATTCGGTTTGGCTGCCACTACCTTTGGAGACAAAAAACAGCTTGGCGACCCTATCACTTTCTATCTGTTTCAAGGTGCTCGTCTCGCACGCTTCAATCCGCGCCTTTCGCTCAATTATGAATGGAATTTCGGTATTTCCACCGGATGGAAGCCGTATGATAATGACTATAACTCTTACAACGGAGCCGTCGGTTCTCGTATGAATGCTTATCTTAACGCTGGTATTTACTTGAATTGGGCATTCTCTCGCTATTTCGACTTGATAGTAGGTGGAGATTTCACGCATTTCTCCAATGGAAACACCAAGTTTCCCAATGCGGGGGTGAATACTACCGGAGCTAAAATCGGGTTGGTTTACAACTTTAACCGTGAGGAAGCCGATCTGACAAAGCCGTTGGTGACTCCGTTGATTTCCCGTTTCCCGCGTCACGTCAGTTATGACCTTGTCATGTTTGGGTCATGGCGGCGGAAAGGAGTATATATAGATGATGGTAGACAAATCGCTTCTCCCGGCAGTTATCCCGTGGCGGGATTTAACTTTGCCCCGATGTACAACCTTAACTATAAATTCCGTTTCGGAGTTTCGTTGGACGGTGTCTACGACGGCAGTGCCAATGTCTACATCGAAGATGATATGGAAGGTGCCGGTGTACGCCGTTTCTGCATACCGGAAGTTAAGCGTCAGCTCGCATTGGGGCTTTCGGGACGTGCGGAATATGTGATGCCGTACTTTACTATCAATGTAGGCTTGGGATCGAATGTGTTGGGAAGCGGCGACTTGAAAGGGTTGTATCAGGTCTTTGCCTTGAAGGTGAATATCACTCGGAGCTCATTCCTCCACATCGGTTATAATTTGCAGAATTTTCAGACGCCTAATTATCTGATGCTCGGACTTGGTATCCGTTTTCATGATAAATATCCAAAAGTGCGTCATTGAGAAGACACATTTCATCGAAATATACTAAATTTGTACTACTAATATAAAACACTATCAGAATAATGAAGAAAATACTGTTACTCGGTTCTGGAGAACTTGGAAAAGAGTTTGTGATTTCAGCTCAACGCAAAGGGCAGCATATCATTGCCTGTGATTCTTATGCAGGAGCTCCCGCTATGCAGGTGGCCGATGAATTTGAAGTATTCGACATGTTGGACGGTGAAGCCTTGGAGCGTGTCGTGAAGAAACACCAACCGGACATCATCGTGCCCGAAATTGAAGCAATCCGTACGGAACGTCTGTATGATTTTGAGAAAGAGGGAATACAGGTGGTGCCCAGTGCCCGCGCCGTCAACTTCACGATGAATCGCAAAGCTATCCGTGACCTTGCTGCTAAAGAACTCGGACTGAAGACCGCCAAATATTTCTACGCTAAAACATTGGAAGAATTGAAAGAAGCCGCTGCCAAAATCGGTTTTCCTTGTGTGGTGAAGCCTCTGATGTCGTCATCCGGCAAAGGACAGTCCTTGGTGAAGAGTGCTGATGAGCTCGAACATGCTTGGGAGTATGGGTGCAGTGGCAGCCGTGGTGATATTCGCGAGCTTATCATCGAGGAGTTTATCAAATTTGACAGCGAAATTACTCTGCTGACCGTTACGCAGAAGAATGGTCCCACTTTGTTCTGCCCGCCAATCGGACATGTGCAGAAAGGTGGTGATTATCGTGAAAGTTTCCAACCTGCACATATTGATCCTGCCCATCTGAGAGAGGCTGAAGAGATGGCAGAGAAAGTGACTCGTGCCTTGACGGGTGCAGGACTTTGGGGAGTGGAGTTCTTCCTTAGTCACGAAAATGGGGTTTACTTCTCCGAACTTTCTCCACGCCCGCACGACACAGGTATGGTGACATTGGCAGGAACGCAAAACCTGAACGAATTTGAACTTCATATCCGTGCCGTACTTGGTTTGCCTATCCCCGGCATCAAACAAGAACGGATAGGGGCAAGTGCTGTTATCCTTTCTCCGATTGCCAGTCAGGAA
>CAKUYM010000432.1 GCA_934716785.1 uncultured Bacteroides sp.
CCTTGTCCGTCTTCCAGTCCGTTCACGAACCCGCCTTTATATTGCATGCCCGCCACAGTCTTTAAAGTACCCTGACCATTCGGACGGTTATCTTTCCAGTCGCCTTCGTAAACGTCACCGTTGCTCCATTTATAAACGCCCTTTCCTTCGCGTTTGTTATTTTTCCAGTCACCTTCGTACACAGCACCGTTCGCCCAAGTGAAAGTACCTTTGCCATCCTGCATGCCGTCTTTGAAGTTGCCCACGTATTTGTCACCGTTCGCATGATGATAAATACCTTCACCGGTGCGCTCGCCCAAAAGATAAGAACCCTCGTAGCGGTCGCCAGTATGGAAAAAATACGTACCCTTGCCATGCTGGATATCATCCGCCCAGTCACCTTCGTACTTATCACCGTTGGTATATTCGAATACCCCTTTGCCATGGCGCACGTCATCCTTCCAGTCCCCCTCATACTTACAGCCATCGTCCCAGTTCATAGTGCCCCGGCCGTTTTTCTTGTCATTCTTCCAGTGTCCCGTATATTTCGCGCCGTTCGCCCAGGTGTAAGTACCTTTCCCCTCACGTTTGTCATTCACCCAATGCCCTTCATACAAGTCGCCGTTGTGATAATACATCGTTCCCTTGCCATGCTGGTAGTCCTGAAACCACATACCGTCATAACGGTTATTATTTGTGAAGTAATAAATTCCTTTTCCGTGCTGCTGGTCCTGAAACCACTGCCCCTCGTACTTCTCTCCGTCAGGGAACATGTAAACGCCGTAGCCTTCACGCTTTCCCTTCACGTATTCTCCCTCATAGACGTCACCGTTCTTAAAGACCGTCTTTCCCTTTCCATTCGGCTTGCGTCCTTTCATTTCACCGGTATATACGCTGCCATCCTTAAAGGTATAGTTACCAATCTTTATTTCCGTAGAGAATGTATCTTTTATTTTTCCGAGAAAACCGCCTTTCTTCCCCTCATTTTCTTGTGCCGTTGCTCCCGCTTGCGAAAGGAGAGCCAATAAAAGTGTAGTATATAGATATTTTCTCATTATTTAGTAGTTACGCTTTATTAGATTTACAATTTGTACAAAGATACAATTTCTCTCTCAAAAACTCCCACCGGCAGGCAAATTATGACAACTTTTTACCTGCTATGACCTCTTTTAATGTCTCTTTGCACAAATAGCGTTGCGCCAGTTCCTGTATCTCGGCCGGAGTAATCTCATTCACGGCATGCAGAGAGCGGGCGAAGTAGTCGTCCGGCAACCCGGAAGTCGCGATAAATATCCATGCGTCCGATAGCGAGAAAGGCGATTCGTAGCTGCGGCACATCTCGCCCAACATATAATTGCGCACCATCGTCAGCTCCTCTACAGACACCGGCTCCTGATGCAGCTTATCTATTTCATGATACACTTCCCGTATCAACGGCTCCACATATTCATTGTCCGTCTCCGTCGAGATAATCTGCACGCCACTATCCGGATAGAACATGATACCTGCCGAGATGCCGTACGTGTACCCTTTCTCTTCCCGGATATTAGACATCAGCCGGCTACCGAAATAACCGCCGAACAGAGTCATCAATACACGCAGTTTCGGGTAGTCCGGATGTTCGCGGGTGATAGTCGTGCATCCCATCTTTACCGCGCTCTGCATGGCATCCTCCCGTTCCGTAAAAATCCTCTTTTCGGACACAGCGGCAAAGGGAAATTCCGTTTTCGGCACCTGCAATTGATATTGCCCGAATGGCACTCCGAAAGTATCCGTTACCCGCCGGATAGTATCCTCCGTCACCTTGCCGGACAAGAAGATAGAACAGTTGCCCGAATGGTAATACCGTTTATAGAAATCACGAAGCACCTCCGGAGTAATGGCATGATAATCCTCCTCCATCACTACCTTCCCGCAGGGATGCTGCTCACCGTAGAGAGATTTCAGCAGACTGCGGTGCGCCAAGAAATCCACTTTGGAAGTATTGACCAGATATTGTTGTATATTCGTATCCAGAATCGTGCGCAGCTCTTTTTCCGGGAAAAGCGGTTCCTTAATCATAGACTCCACCACTTCCAGAGTTTTCGCCAGATACTTATTCAGAGAATAAACAGTGATGTAGGCATAGTCCGAAGAGCTGGACAGTTCGAGCCACGAACCGTAATAATCCAATTTCTCGGCAATGGTAGCCGCCGTATATTTCGCGGTCCCCTCGCGCAGCATCCGGTTAGTGAACAAGGCTTGCAACTTCTGCGACTGCTGCCAACGCCCCCCGGCAAATAGTATATCCATGCGTATCACATCCTGCTCACCGGCATTGATGACAGTCAGCGGCACGCCATTGGGCAATGTAGTCCGGACAGGTGCGAGTATCCGGAGGTTTTTCAAGGTCTGTATTTCAGGTTGTATCGTACGATCCATATAACTCTATAATAACTATCCTCTATTCTTCAAAAATTCTTCCGCACGTTCCAAATCCTGAGGAGTATCAATCCCGATCGTCTCCACATCGCTGATGCCTACCTTAATCTTATAGCCGTTTTCCAACCAGCGAAGCTGCTCCAACGACTCCGCTATTTCAAGAGAAGATTGCGGAAGAGCGGTGATCTCCTTCAGCACCTCCGTGCGATAAGCGTACAATCCGATATGTTTATAATAAGTATGCCCCTTCAGCCAGTCCTGCTTGTCGGCATTGCGCTGATAAGGAATAATGGAACGGCTGAAGTAGAGCGCATTCCAATTGGTATTGACCACCACCTTCGGAGAGTTCACATTCTCAAGCATGGCAAACGGCTCGTCGGCAGTGAACGGCTTCACCAATGTGGCAATTTGCGTAGTAGGATCTTCAAAACAAGCCTTTACGGCATTCAGTTGCGAAGGCTGGATAAAAGGCTCGTCCCCCTGAATATTGACAACGACATCAAAATCCCCTCCAATCTTGGTGCAAGCCTCATAGCAACGGTCCGTACCGCTTTTATGGTGCACGGAAGTCATCACCACCTTGCCACCGAAAGCCTTCACCGCTGCTTCAATACGTTCGTCGTCAGTGGCCACATACGCATCATCCAGCACTCCCGCCACTTGTTCATACACACGTTGTATCACCGTTTTTCCGCCCAAGATAGCCAACGGTTTCGCGGGGAAACGCGTGGATGCATAACGGGCAGGTATAATTCCGAGAAATTTCATATCTGATTTTATTTTAATTCTTCCAATCCCTTCACGATATACTCCCTTTTCATATCCTCAGGCTTCAGCACCCGGTCGTCAAAAGTAAGCAAATCGATATCCAGGCAGATTTTTTCTTCTTTCTTATCTTCTGGATGGCGCCCGGCAGACTGCTCGATGGCTTTCAGCGCCTTTCTCACCACACCTTCCTCCACCTCGGAAAAGAACAGCGCCATCTGATTGGAGAACAACGCCCCGCTTCGGAAAAACAAAGGCTGTGTCTCCTGTTCGGACGCAAAACGAATGGAAGGAAATAAATCCGTCAACCTCTGCCGGGCAAAAGACAGATTCTCCTTCCGGTTATAATTACTTCCAATACAGATGATACACTTATGCATGACCGGAGAAAAGACATCAGTTAAACAGGTCATCCAGTCCGCCCTCTTCCACTTCGCCCTCCGGAGCTTCCAAACCGGCACAAGGGTCAAACCCCTGT
>CAKUYM010000433.1 GCA_934716785.1 uncultured Bacteroides sp.
CTTTTAGTCTATCTGATAATCCATATTTATGCAGACAATTTATTACATCTTTTTCCGTAATTTCCAAAGTAACCATCATATACTCCCTGCTATTCTCTAGTAATATCTTTTAATAATTCTTCAATTGCTCCCCTAATCATGCTACAAACCACTGGATCAGATTCATATGGATTTCCTGTTCTAAAATCATTACCGCCTAAACAACCAATACAAAGTCGATTAGCAAAGCAATTCTGACATCTTTTATTTTCATATCTGTTATAAGCATTCAATCTATTTTGTATTTTATGGAAAGATTCACTTTCGAATAATCCTTCATCATCAACTGATCCCATATAAAATCCATTTTTATCTGTAAGCATATGACAAGGCGATATCACACCTTTCGTTGATATGCCAAAAGTTGTCAAACCTGCCTTACATACATGCTCCGACATACAGTAATGAGCTTTCAAGACTTTTTCAAGTTTTTTCAACTTCGTAAACATATATTTTCGATAATCCGGTGAAGTAGTATCTAAAATTTCTTTGATTGAATCAACAAAGCAATCGTTATCAATTAGTCCAAATGATGAATCTTTACTTGCATCAACGGGTACGATATTAACCTTTTCAATTCCAAGTTCATCCTTTAAATATTTCACGGAATCGGTTACAGTAACATGGTTTTTCTGATGCATACCAGAATAACATGCATTCACAGAGCTTGGACATCTTCCGCCAGTTGCAGCTTTCCATTTTGCAATATTATCTTTTATTACTGAAACAGTTGATTTTCCGTTTCTAAAAGTTCTTACAATATCATGAACATCCTCCGGTCCATCAAAACTTAGTCCAACTCTCCAGTTATATCTGATAGAATATTCTATTATCCTGTCATCTAATATCGTTCCATTAGTTGCTATGATAAAATCAGGCATTGAAGCAAGTTTACCTTTCGAGTATAAATCCTTTACGTAATCACACAGGCCGCATACGACTTCTCTGTTTAAAAGTGGCTCTCCACCTATATATTTTATGCTGCCAATTTCACCATAATGATCAGCAAATAAATCAACAGCCTTTTTTGCCACATTGAATGGCATTAAGTTTTCCTTTGAATGGTATGTTCCGCCGTTTGCATAGCAATATCCACAGTTCATATTGCAAGCGTTAGCAACATTTAGTGTTAATCTGAGTTTCTCCTCAGGAATCTGATATGCGATTTTTCCATCATCCATCATTTCAGATACACATCTATCATATAAATCAGCATCTTCAACATCGTTCAAAAAGTAGAAGTCCTCTTTTGATTTTCCCTTTGCAACAAATTCATAACACTCTTTTTCAATATTATTAATTCTTTTGTAAGTTACTGTATCACAAAAGAATACTACCCATTCACCCTCGTCTTTGATAAAATGAACTCTTTTAAGTTTCATGTTGGACGCCTCCTATCATTTTAAAAGAAAAAGAGTCTGATCAAGACAAATATTAGCCGCCTTGACCAGACCCCCTTTTTTTTGGGTTGCAACCACTTATTTGTCAAAAATAAGGATTAGCCCCAAGTGCAACCGCTGGACATAGCGTTGCAAATCTCGTTGGTGCAAGTAGCTTCTGCAGTTGTTGCAGTTTCCATTGCCTTTATCTCTTCAGCAGTAAACATATGCGGATCCTCCTTTCGCAGAATTATATATAAAGCAAGCATGATAACTCACCTCATATCACAATTAATTACTCAAAAATATTATTTAGATCTTTTGCAATAGAAAAAATAGCCTTTTCTAACAAGTCATTTGAATGCTTCTGTTTTTTAAGCCTATTGTATTGAATTCTTGCACTTGCTAACATACACATTTTATTCAATTTGCATGTCTGACTTCCTGGATAAAAAACATTTTGCGTAGAACTGTAATTCATCGCATAACATGTACGACATATTCTAATAAATTTACAAGTCCGACAAGTAGAATTCTCCATGATACTTCCATCTGAGAAATCTTCAAACTTAAATCTTTCACTTCTATCAAGTAGCGACATGGGCATCAATCCCTGACAAGGGTACCATTCCCTTTCCTCATCTCCATAACAGTGCCTTTCAATCCCAGCACCACAATATCTGAATTTTTCATCTAATGGAACTAAGATGGATGTTAGTGGCAAATCCAACATATAGCACAGTGGCGTATCATTTTGCGAATAATATTCAATTAGTTTTCTGAAATTATCTAATAATATCCCTTTATTTTTCTCTAGATTGAAATTCACTCCAGATGCAAAATTTGCTTTACATTTAAATCCACGTTGCTCTATAGAAATAATTCCTTCAGCGAAATCATATATCGTATCAGGAGATATGGTCATTTTAGCAATGCATCCTTGCCAGTTTCCAACAAAAAAATCTAAGTCTATATCATCATAAGATCCCCGCCCAGCCTTAGTAATACGGTTTCTGTTATGCATATCACGAGTTCCATCGATGCTCAATGTTATTTCAAATTTCTCTTTTCTTTCATATAGCCAATTTTTAATAGTGCCATGAATTAGAGTCCCATTTGTAGTAACAGCATACCTATTCACTTTTCCTGGATACCTTTCTTCGATATAGTCATATATTTTTTCCAAAGTGTTAAAATTAACAAATGGTTCACCACCAAAGAAAAAAACTTTATATTGTTCCTTCGAACTTACATTAAGTTCATAATCTATAATTTTTTTTGCTGTTTCTAACGTTAACATGTGACTTTCGCCACATTCATAACAATACTTACATGCAAGGTTACAGTTTTCGGTTAATACCAGCATAATAGCCTTCATATCGTTATTCTTCCTATCCCTCTTTATTTGTCTCGAAAATAAAAATTTATAGAGACTTCACCTATTTCATCTTCACAAACAGCAAAACCTTCACAATAAAACTCATGATGTGCTCTATTCCAGTCCATAAGAGACTTAAGCTGTCTTTGGAGGTAAATATACTGTTTACCGTTTAAGACATGAAGCAGTCCTTCGTATATCATTTCTGGGTTTTTTACATATATCTTATATTTTCTATGACATTCCAAGTCAAAATCTGCACCAGTCATCCATAAATGTCCGCCGCAATATTTTAAGAGATCCTTTGTAATTTTGGTTAAGTTTTTAAAAGATTCTATTTCACTGCCATTCAAAAAAGACAAATAATACTCATCTGCATATTGAATGTTTTTATGCAAAACATCAGGGTCATCACATAATCTGTTAAAATAATGCGTTTTCAATAAACTTATCTCATCACCCTCAGATATAAATCCCAAAAAATACAATCCTGAGTATTCATAGCCGTCTTTTTCTGTAACTTTCATATGAGATAACATTTCAATTTCAGGATAGTACTGGCTGAACATTTTTGTATTATTAGAAAGCCACTCAAACACTGCCTCCATATTTTCGTTTGTTCTATTTTTTAAGCCGACATCATAGCGACTCCGATGGTAATTCTTCTTGTCATGTACCATCGTTACATATCGAACCATATCTCTTTCTTGCAAAAATTCGATTAATGGATGATATCTGTTTCGACTAAATTTATTATTGTAATATATTTTAAAAATCAATTTACTGTTTGAACCAGATGATATATTTATTCCAAGATAGTCAACTTG
>CAKUYM010000434.1 GCA_934716785.1 uncultured Bacteroides sp.
CACGGCTCTTTCATTTAAACTCGGAACAAACTGATAACCACTGATTATGTTGATTTTACATCAACAGAGACAGATGGCATTTAGTCTATGTTGTGTCAATAGCGACGTTTGGCTGCTCCTAAATGCCTATCAGCCACAAACATTGAAATTTCAAAACATTTTTAAATGAAAGAGCCGTGAAAGAAAAACAGTTTTTCACTCAAAACAGAAGGAAGTCCGCCGGAAAGTATTATCTTTGCCGCCAAGTCAAACTATATACCTACCGCAATGAGAATTACTGAGTAAGACAACACTTCTAAGTAAACATCACTTTTCTTATATGCTTTTTCTATAATGTTAAGCATCACGAATTTCGTGTTGTTTAGCCTGTATTGTGTTTGTCGTTCCCCTATCCCGTGATTATCTTCACTAGTTTTCAACCTCAAACCCAATGGTCAATTATGCCTATAAGTATTCAACAAATCAGCTATATCCATCCGGATAAAGAAGTATTATTCAGTGACCTCAATTTCGCCATCAGCAAAGGACAGAAATTGGGATTAGTCGGTAACAATGGCTGTGGTAAGTCCACTCTGCTACAAATTATCGCCGGACAATTATCGCCTTCTTCAGGTGTCATTGTCCGACCGGACGACCTTTATTACATTCCGCAACATTTCGGACAATATGATTCATTAACTATCGCACAAGTCTTGCATATAGACAGCAAACAGCAAGCTCTGCACGCTATTCTCGCAGGAGATGCCTCAACCGAGAATTTCACGTTACTGGATGACGACTGGAATATCGAAGAACGTTCCGTCGCCGCCCTTGATTTGTGGGGATTGGGTCAGTTTCCCCTATCCCACCCGATGCATCTGCTTAGCGGTGGAGAAAAAACTCGTATCTTTTTGGCAGGCATGGATATCCATAATCCATCTGTCATTCTTATGGATGAGCCGACGAATCATCTTGATATTTCGGGCAGACAACGTTTGTATGACTGGGTGGAGAAATATCGTTCTACTCTGTTGGTAGTGAGCCATGACCGTACGTTGCTTAATATTCTGCCTGAGATATGCGAACTGGAAAAACACCAAATCAACTATTATGGTGGAAATTACGAATTTTACAAAGAACAAAAAGCCATTCTGCAACAGGCCTTACAGCAACGCATCGAAGAAAAAGAGAAAGCCTTGCGTATAGCCCGTAAAGTAGCCCGGGAGACTGCCGAACGAAGAGTTAAACAGAATGTACGCGGTGAAAAAGCCAATATGAAAAAAGGTGTTCCACGGATTGTATTAAACGCATTGCAGGGAAAATCGGAAAAAAGTACCAGTAAGCTGAACAGTGTCCATCAGGAAAAAGCCGAGAAGCTGACCGATGAACGTAACCTGCTTCGAGGTTCGCTGTCACCAACCGCCGTATTGAAAACAGACTTCAACAGTTCATCCCTTCATAGCGGGAAGATATTGGTGACGGCAAAGGATGTCAACTTCAGCTATCATTCCGAACAGAATCCACCGAAGAACCCGCTTTGGCAGACTCCTCTCAGCTTTCAATTAAAAAGTGGAGATCGCCTCCGTATCGAAGGAGCTAATGGCAGCGGAAAGACAACACTCCTGAAATTAATTACCGGACAACTCCAACCCGCCGTAGGAACTCTGATTCGGGCAGACTTCACTTCTGTGTATCTCAATCAGGAATATTCGATTATCGACGACCGGAATACGATACTGGAACAGGCTTACGCATTCAATACCCGTAACCTGCCGGAACATGAAATCAAGATTATCCTGAACCGTTATCTTTTCCCGGCTTCCGAATGGGACAAGTCTTGCCGGAAACTTAGCGGCGGAGAGAAAATGCGTCTCGCTTTCTGTTGCCTGATGATTAGTAACAATACCCCGGACATGTTTATCCTGGACGAACCGACCAATAACCTGGATATACAAAGTATTGAAATCATCACCAATACAATCAAAAATTATACAGGTACTGTCATCGCTATTTCTCACGACAATTATTTCATCCGTGAGATTGGTGTCGACCAGCGTATTGTATTAAGTTAATCTATTGTTATTTTATCCGATAAAGTCTCAAATATCAATACAGTTTTTTATAACTTCGCAGCACGAAGTAAAAGAATAAAAATAAAATGAGTCAAACAGCGCAATCATGGTGGTTTATCTTTTATAAAGACCAACTACTTCTTGAAAAGAAAGGGAACGGCACATTTGTCCTTCCTTGCGGAGAAATTCCGCCTATCGTTATCAAAGAAAAAACTACCGTACATACTATCACAACATTGGAGGGAAAGAATTGCAAATCTTTCTCTCTGCCCGCACCTATCGAAGAGTCAGAGCAATATGCAATGATCGGGCTGCGGGCGTCTTACGACTATCTCCCACTGTCTCATTATCAGGCTGCGGGAAAAGCGCACGAAATTCTGCACTGGGATAGAAACAGTCGATTTTGCTCCACCTGCGGCACTCTCATGGAACAGAAAACTGTCATCATGAAGCGTTGTCCGAAGTGCGGACGGGAAGTATATCCCGCCATTTCGACCGCCATCCTCGTCTTGGTGAAAAAAGAAGACTCACTGCTTTTAGTCCATGCACGCAACTTCAAGGGGACATTCAACAGCCTCGTTGCCGGATTCCTCGAAACGGGTGAGACGTTGGAAGAATGTGTTGCCCGCGAAGTAAAAGAGGAAACCGGACTGGAGGTGAACAATATTACTTATTTCGGCAACCAGCCTTGGCCTTATCCCAGTGGACTGATGGTGGGCTTCATCGCCGACTATGCCGGCGGTGAAATAAAGCTCCAGAATGAAGAACTGAGCGCAGGAGCTTTCTACACGCGAGACAACTTGCCGGAACTTCCCCAAAAGTTAAGTCTTGCACGAAAGATGATTGACTGGTGGATAGAAAACCCTAATGAATCATAAGTACGGCTATCTTGGATGCCATCATCTATTTTCCGTTCGGACTCTACCTGGCTCCCTATTGCGGATTGCGGATACACCCTAAGTCTGATTATAGGTATCGGCCTTTGCATATTGCAGGTGCTGTTCTGCAAATGGTGGTTGTCAAAGCACAAGCAAGGTCCGCTGGAAACGATATGGCACAAATGGACTTAGATAGAACAACAAATAGGACTTTCTGCCTTTGGCAAAAGCAAAGGCAAAGGCTATTGAAGCTCATCTGCCTTGATGCCCAATGCCTGCATGACGGGAAAAGCCAACATATCCCATTTATACATCAACGGTACATCCGGCTCGTTCATTCTGAGCTGGATGACCTCTTTGCCCTTTACTTCATTCAGTACATCGGTCACTTTCTCTCCGTATTCTTCATTGAAAGAAATCACAACCATTTTTTTCACATCGGCCGAATCGGCAACGATGGACAGCAAATCCAAGAACAAGTCTTCCCTTGTCACCATCCCCTCCGAAGGGACGCTTGCAAATGAGTATTCGCCATAAGGACTTTGAAAAGCAACCCCGTTCAGTTCCTTCTCCAAATCGAAAGGCCGGCAATGCACAAGCCGCGCCGACTCCTTGTCGTAAACAAAAAGAAACTGCACTTCATTTTTTCCTTCCTTGATTCCGGCATCCAGAGTCAGATAGGTAGTCAGCAC
>CAKUYM010000435.1 GCA_934716785.1 uncultured Bacteroides sp.
GATGTAGAAGTTGCAAAGAAAGTAGTAAAGGCTTGTTATGACGGTGGTGTTCGTGCTTTCGAATTCACTAACCGTGGTGACTTTGCTCAGGAAGTATTTGCTGAGATCGTGAAGTTTGCAGCAAAAGAATGTCCTGAGATGGCAATCGGTATCGGCTCTATCGTTGATCCGGCTACTGCTGCCATGTATTTGCAACTGGGTGCTAACTTTGTAGTAGGTCCGTTGTTCAACCCCGAAATCGCTAAGGTGTGCAACCGTCGCTCAGTGGCTTACACTCCGGGTTGCGGTTCTGTATCCGAAGTTGGTTTTGCTCAGGAGGTAGGTTGCGATCTTTGCAAAGTATTCCCGGGTGATGTTTATGGAACGAACTTCGTGAAAGGTCTGATGGCTCCGATGCCATGGTCTAAGCTGATGGTGACAGGCGGAGTAGAACCTTCTAAGGAAAATCTGACAGGATGGATCAAGGCCGGTGTATTCTGCGTAGGTATGGGTTCCAAACTGTTCCCGAAAGATAAAGTGGCTGCAGAGGATTGGACTTATGTAACTGAAAAATGTAAGGAAGCTCTCGGCTATATCGCTGAAGCTCGTAAGTAAGATTAGAAGGCGAAAGCCATTCTATATGGAAAAAGGGGCTGATGCGACAGCCTCTTCAAAATATGCCTCGAAGGGTTAGTTAGTTTAGTTTGTAAATGAGGCATATTTTCATTTTGTTTAAAGGTGTTTAAAGGGGATAGGCCATCGGAATGAGTGACTCATTCCGGTGGCTTGTTTTTGTTTGGATAATATGTATACTACCATCCGTGTTGTCATTCGGGTACGTAGATAATTTCTCCATTATCCAATTCATAGGCGATGCCTACTTTCTTGCCCCGTTTGCCTTCTTTCTTATCTTGGTTCTCGGATGGTGTATAGCGGTTTATCTTTTCTCCTTCCTTGGTGATGATTTCCATGTTTTCCTTGCCGGGATTCTTCACCATGGTGAAGTCTTCCTGCGAGAATACTTCTGTCATGTTGTATCGGCTGACGAGAGCTACCATCAAGGCAACTGCGAAAACCATGGCAACATCGAACAGGTTGGATACTACGCTGATAGGATCGGTGTCCTCTTCTTTTCGTAACAAGTTATGTTTCATTTCTCTGTGGCTTTAGTATTGTTTCGCTTGTCATTTAGCAATTCGGAGATAAATTCGAGGTTGGTCATATCCTGCAAGTACCAGCGTTGTTTGACTTGTTGTGTGAGGAAACCTACCGCCCCCGCCACCAGTCCGACAACAGTTGTTGCAAAAGCTATCTGCATATTGTAAGCCATGGAAGCTATGTCGCCGCTTGCCAGTCCGGCAAGGGCCGGTCCCATCGGGATCAGTGTACCCATAAGTCCCAAGATAGGGCCGAGTTTCGTTAGTGTTTTGGAGATGGCAAGGTCTTTGTCGGCTGCAATTTCAAAGTTGGCAAGCAGACGCTGTATCTGTGCCGGAGTGTCGCGGGCATCCAATATCTGACGCATATACATGATGACAAGTGAACGGGATTTCTCCGGTAGTTTGGAACTTAAATCTTCGACGCTGTCCGGCGTTAGTCTTCCCAGTTCATTGCGGAGCATGGCTTCAGTTTTACGGATAGACAAGTACTGACCGTAGAAACTGCCGGCAAGTAGTATGGCACGGCAGAAAAGGATGATTAATAACACGATGACAGGAACGAGCAATCCTGTTGAAATCCAATATAATATATCTGATATGTAGTTCATTATTGTTGATTTTTTAGTAAGTTATTTCTCTACTTGTTTTATTGCTTTTTCTTTTCGTCTGCTGCGGATGTTCCACCAGACAAACCCTAAGACACCACCGCCCAATGCAATGGCTGTCACGCCCGACAGTGCTTTCCAGTCTATCTCGCTGATACCTGCCGCCGATGTCTTTCCGTTGACAGTTGCTACGATACCTAATATGGCCACCAGTGCATTGGTCAGAAAGAAAAGTTCCAACCTCAGTTCTTTCTCCGGCAGGAGATATAGCAGAAGGTATCTTCCGCACAGTATCACTACCGGTATGAAAGCGGCATAACTCCAAGCTATCGTTTGGAAAGAAATGCCGGGAAATGCAAAGATGAGGAATACCAATCCGCTGAATATGACCGGAAAAATCAATAATCCCGGAAACCAGCGAAGGAAACGGTACATCACTATCGTGCGCGGCTTGACCGGATAGTCATTGGCTACGTGGACTGCCAGCATGGCATACGCCATCTGTATGCAGACTTCGACGCTTAAAACCACAGACGTATCCAGCATCAAAGGCTGGTTGCCAAGCCAGTTGGCTATCTGTGATTTCGACTGCTCGATAGCATACGGCCACATCAGTCCGGCAAAGGCAGCGCAGATAGCGGCGATAATACACACCGCTATTGCTTTCCAAAACGTTTGCTTCAACAGAAAATTGAATGCTGTGAGAAGCATAAGTACAAGGACTACTGTATCCATTATTGTTAATTACAAGTTACTGATTACAAATTATAGTTTCCGATTCCTGCTTTATGCCTCACTGTTTCTGCGGCGTTTGCGTACAAAGAGTATCAGGGCAAGTACGGCGATGATGACCGCCACACCTACGGCTACATTGCTTAATGTATTTGTTTGCTGTTCAGTGGTCTGGTTCATCTCCTCTTTCTTCATCACCATTCCTTTATCATCTCCGCTTGTTTTTGCTTCGCGGATTTTAGAAATATTCTCTTTATACTGAGCGGCGGTCTGCGCATCGGATTTTGAGGCGATGAAATCACGTAGTTTCGCATTGTCGCAGACAAACCCCGAGCAAGACGGGCGATAGGTATTTACCATCTCCGTGTGCAGTTTACTCAATTCAGCCACTTGCTCCTCGCTTGCTTTCCACAATCCTTTGCGGATACTTTCCAACATAACGGCTGTCATCTCTTCCAAGGCGGCAGGGTTCTGTCGTTCAAAGTATTTTTTCACTCCCAAGTTGAGTTCATCCTTTACATACACATTATATATGTCATCCCATAGCTCCTTGTCGATAGCGGCAGGCTTCATCACGTTCCATCCGTATGTGTTGGTGATGACTTCTGCAAATTCACCGGCAGAGGAAGCTCCGCCTTTCATCTTCTCCTTGATATAAGTAGGATTCAGAATGGTTGTGCGACTCTCCACACCGATAGCTTCTTTGAGCTCTTGCATCTTCATGTTGTTACGGTTGCGGTAGTCACTGAAATAAGCGTCCGGGTCTTTGCCGGTTACATTGCGCACCGCAAGGTTCATTCCACCCATGAACTCATAGACGTGGTCGAGGCTTAATGCTCCCCATGTATTGCTTTGACGGGGTTGAACCACGACATCCGTACGGGTTAGTGCGGCTTCGAAAGCAAAATTCCGGAAAGCTTCCCAGTTCTTCTCACTACCATAGTAAGCTCCCATATTATTGAGATAAGTAGCGGCGATCTCCGATTCATTCTCCCAGCGGTCACCGGCTTCCACCATTCCCTGAATTCCTGTACCATACGAACCGTTGGCTCCGCCGAATACACGGAATGTTGATATTTCACGGGCATCCTTCGGGCTTAACCCTTTTTCCGTTAATACACGCTCGGCTTCAACCACACTGG
>CAKUYM010000436.1 GCA_934716785.1 uncultured Bacteroides sp.
TCTTCCGGTGTGATTTTCAAAGACCGTTGGAATTCGATAAGTTTCGGAATGTCAATCGGCGATTCGTCAGCGGGAACTTTCCATACATACGGCATGGTGTCGAAGTCCTCATCCATTTCCGAATATGTGAAAGCAAAGCCACGGGCAGCGTATTCGCGGTTTTTCAATGTCTTTATATGAGTGATGCCACTTCGATGGCGACCTAAACTACCGATGGCAAAGTCGGCTTTTTCAAATTGCGCATCCAACTCCTCACCGTGTAGCGGTCCGTGCAGAATAACGTAGGGCTCCAGATGATTGTCATGAATGGCGGGGAGAATTTCTTCTCGTTCACGTTCGCCGGATATGGGGCCTACAATATGGAAATATACTTTGTAGTCGGGGTTTGTACGGTAATACTCGGCCAATCCGTTCACCAACCGGTCGAATCCGTGCCAGTAGTGTACTTCTGCCACGCCTATCAGATGTAATTCCTTTGTACTTGCATCATTCCGGCTGTGCTTCATGGGGATGGCATCGAAATCTATTCCGTTGGAGATACGTATGGTACGTCCGCCGAAAATGGTTTCGGCATTGGAGAAGGTGACGATACCGTCCAGCCTTTTGGCAAGTTGATGGCGAAAACATCGGTCGACAAACAGGGACAACTTCATGGAAGGTGCGATGTATTCCTGGTCATACGGATAAGTGGGTATTTCCATTACCACTTTGGCACCGTTGCTTTTCAGTCGTTTCACCAGCCTCAAAGTGAAAGGATTGGCATTATGATAGGATCGTATATACACCAAATCTATCTTTTCACGGTGTGCATACTTAATGATAGGCCCGTAATAGATGCGTTTCCATATTTTGGCAGTGATTCCTGTTCCGAAATCGGCAATGACTTCGTCATCCACCATCAGGCGTTGTTCGCCATGGGAAGTGATGTCGTAGTAGCACAGGCGTACATCCATTCCACATTCTCTGAGGGCTTTCACCTGGTAATGTATTTTCTTACTGATTCCGTTGGCTTTGTCGAAGCCATGGAAAATGAGGAACAAGGCTTTCATCTTTATCTGTTTCTCTATCATTTATTTTGCTCTTTCATTCTTGGTTTTCAACAGACTCCGTGCTTTTCCGATGATGTCAAATTCATGCGTAGCCTGTATATATCCTCCAAAGATAATAAAACTAATCAGACTTTTAGCAATAATTGTCACGAAAATATTCATTCCTTCCATTGTGCACTGCATCGGCACGAGGATTGATGCCATTAATATGCTGAGCACGAACGGAGAAATAAGTTGACGTGCGAACAGCCGGAATCTCCGTCGGAAGGTGACTCTATACATTAGCCAGTAGCACTGTACGAAGTTGATGGTGAATGTCACTACAATGCAGCCTGCCACAGCTGTCAGTGTGCCGAAATAGAAGATTCCGAGTAGCATTCCCGCTACGTTGAGTATGGATGAAAACAGTCCGCAGACAAACATACTACGCGTGTCGCCTGCCGCTTGGTAGATGGAACCTGACGAAGAAAGGATTATCTGGATACCTACCGAGAGGGACAGTATCCGGAATACGGGTACGGATGGCAACCATTGGCTGCCGAAAATAATCAGTGTCACTTCTTCTGCTGTAAAGAAAAGCAGTACGCTCAGCGGTAGACCGATGAAGGAGAGGAAGCGGATGATACGTTCATAGGAAGTGGCAAGTTTCTCTTTGTCGTCTTGGTAATCACTGAAGATGGGATGCATTACCGGTGTGATGACTTGCGTGATATTTTGCAAAGGGAGCATCATCAGGCGGTATGATTTTTCGTAATATCCGAGGTCGGACATGCTCATGTGTTTGCCAATCAGTAACTTGTCGAGGTTACGGCTGAAGTAGTTGATGACGTTGAACAGGAACTGGTAGGCGGAGTAAGAGAAAATCTTTCTGAGTGCCGTGATTCCTGTTGTGAAACGTAATCGCTGCGGGTAGCGTTGATAGGAGATGACGAATATCAGTACACCGGATAGTATCGGGTTGATAATTAATGCATACATTCCGGCTCCGCAGAGGGCGGCTGTCACGGCTGCTGCACCTCCGGATATCTGTATGACGAAGCTGCGGATGGCGATGAACTTGAACTCTTTATTGCGGTAAAACAATGCTCCGGGCACGATGGTGGCGGAGGCAAAGAACAGGTTGATGGAGAGCAGTTGGCAGAGCGTCCGCAGGATTGTGCTTTCATAATAGCCGGCAATGAGCCATGATGCGGCGAAGAACAGTCCGCTAATGCCAAGACCCGTCCACACGGTGAACGAGAATATATCTGACAGTTCTTCTTTGGTCAGTGACTTGTGCTGTATGATGGCAGGCGATACACCCATGTCCGTCAGCAGGTTGAAGAATGCGATGATCACGGTAGCGATGGCCACTACGCCGAAATCATCCGGTGAAAGCAGACGTGCCAATATTCCCGCCACGATGAGGGAAATGACGACACCGCTGTATTTGGCAAGTGCGGTGTAAAAAACGCCTGAAAATAATTGTCGTTTGATGTTGTCAGCCATTTATTGCGTCTTTATAGATTTGTGCATATTCTTGTCCCACTTTTTGGGTATTCATCAGTTTCATGGCATATGAATAGTTGAGCTCCCCTTGTTCTTGTCTGGAGAGTTGGCAGGCTTGTGCAAGTGCTTGCTGTACTTCTTTTTTGTTGTCAGGGTCGAATGTCGGGTTGCCGGTTTCCTCGAGCAGTTCGCCTATGTTTCCTGTTTTAGGACCTGCCACCACTTTGTGGAAGAGAAAGGCGAGGGGCACATTACCGGAATTCAATATGTCTTTCCGTTGGATGAATATGACATTCGATGCAGCGATATAATAAGGTAGGTCGTTGTTGTCTATCAGTTCGTCACTGGCTCCGGCACGCAGTCTCAGCAGGCGGTTGAGCAGAGGCATGAGTAGATAGTATCCGGCTCTTGACGCCAATTGCTTTAAGATATTCCCACCGTGTCCGCTATGTCGTGAGAAGGGGTAAAAGCGCGGAGCCAACAGTAGTTTGTGTAGTTCGTTCAAGGCGCGGAATGCATCCAGAGCCAAATGTATCTCTTCGCGGTTGCGGAATTTTCCGAAAGCGGTGACAATGAATGCGTTCTGTGGAATCCGCAGGTGTCGGCGTGCGCACTCCATGCTGATATTTTCCTCATAGGTGTGTTGGTAGATATGATGGGGGATCACTACATTTCTGCTTCCGGGATTCTTGGCGATAAATTCATCGCGGCTGAATCGACCCATATGTACTACGATGTCACTTTGTGACTCGATGATGTCATATGCTTGGTTGATGATTTCATTGGCATAGTGTGGACGTACATTATGGCGTGTATATATGAAGTGCGCTCCTCGTGAACGGAAGAAGTGAATTCGTTCTTCCAACCGGCGGATGATGTCGGGATCATCGCAAGCCCAGCCTACCACTTCTTCCGGCCATTGAAAATGAATAATATCATACGCTGTATCTGATTCCCAAAACTCTTGCGTGGAGCATTTCACGTCAATACCTGCCTTTTTGATGGCATCGCACAAGATAGGGACAAACAAGTTGTCTGTAGCTTTGTCTTCTCTGAATACGATAAGTGCTTTTATAGAGT
>CAKUYM010000437.1 GCA_934716785.1 uncultured Bacteroides sp.
TCTGAGGATATGGCGCATATCGCTAAATTTTACACTTTGAAATCTGCGAGTTGAACTTGCGAAACTTAAATTAATGAAATAAGATATTTAACCGTGCTTTTCACCTATAACGGGCTTTTCATATTAAACATGTGACAAACTTACGGAAAAATTCTTCAAAAGGAAATACTTATAATAAAAAAAACATCCCTTCGTATACCCTATATGCACATAGACATATAACAAATACGAAGGGACTAAATTATTTACTCAATGTTATCTGAAAAATATTTATAGTTTCACCTTTACCTGCGATTTCTGATAAACTACCGGGATTTTCTTATCATTCACTTCTACAGACACAGGCTTCTTTGTACTTCTAAAAGTGGCATTTATCTTCGGCTGCCCGTCCATCCAAAGATTGAGTTTCTTATCTTCTGCTTTCTGAATAACGAACAGCTTAGCCAATGATGAAAAGTAAGTTTCATTATCCCGTCTCAATGCACTTCCATAAGCAATAAAGAACTCCTTGGCATCCTTTGCTTCAGTACCTTCCGGATAAGAGACTGCAAACATATAAGCATCTGTCGTCCAGCCATCGGGCATAATCCATGAATTACTGTGCATTAATCTTCCGTCTGCCAATTGGTTGATATATAAATCGGTAATTTTACCTTTATGACGGATACGAAGCCCTATCCAGTCCTGGCCTTCACGTCTTTCCATCTGAGGCAGGTCTTTTTCATCGGGAACGTCTTTCAGAATAATAGCTGTCAGTCCTTTCACACGGTTCACCTCAGCCGGCAAATGGAATGAATAATATTTTTCGGTTCCTTTCAAATCTTCCGTAGGCGCTTCTATTTCTTCCCAGTATAAATCTTCGGGATAGTCGTGCACAAAATCAGATTTGGCCAGCATGCGGGGATATAAAGGACGGATGACTACTGAAGAATTTCCGTTGGTCACATTTACGTCAATGCCCGATTTTTTATAGGTCCCGTTGGCATGCCATAACCATTCGAACTGTCCTACTTTATGCGTTTTCAAATCATCGATTATATAAATGACATTATCCATCCACAGAAAATGACGGAAGTTACGGCTGAAATTATTAGAGACAGGACCTGTTCCATTGGCCAAAACATACTTCACATTGCCCGCATCCAAGAGATGGTAAAGATTTCCTCGCAAAGTAGAGCCGCCATACTGTTGTTCGCGAGGTTGTCCCTCCCCGTTAAAGAGAACCACATTATGTGCCTGGCTTTGAAAAAAATAATTGCGATAGGCAGGATTGGGATACCAACAGTTTCCTCCATCCTTGATTATATCAACGCCTTTATGAAAAACAATAAAGGAGTTGGCATCCGCATGGGAATGATTCCACGTATGACCGCTTTTCACGGCAAGCATCGTAGCATCCTTTTCCCAAGAAGTACGCATGGTGGCCCAACCGAAATCCGAGAATAGCTGTGAGGTCTTCAAATCGGGAGTTACGGGGGCTTTATTCAAATCAGGGGTATAAAGAAAGCCCATCGGACGATTCAAGAAAAATCCATCGCGATGCTGTCCTTGCTCTACTTGGGCTATATACCACAAAATGGTCGGGTCTTTCAGTCCCAATGCATACAATAACATCATACTGGATTCTGCTGATACATTCTTATGACTATCCCCAAAATTCAAACTATACAGCATACCTGTACGAGGATAGCATACTTGAGAAAAGTAGTTCGGAAGTTTTGCCAATTGGGGTATATCACCGGGATTCTGTCCGGGATGAGTATTAATCCAAGCTATCCTGAACAATAAAGCTTCCTGAATACCAAAAAGTTAGCGTAGTTCAGACTTTCATACATTCCGCCGGCCTCATCGAAACTCTTTGCTTTCTGTTGCAATACATCGCCTGCAAAGTCAAACCATTCGGGAAGTGATTCATGAAGCTGCTCCACCCAATCTTTTACTTCGGGAAGTTCATTCTGTAGGCTTAATGCCAATATTCCACCTTGGCATACACAGGAAGTCCACCAGTTATGTCCCATAGAATTCAAAGAATGGATACGGGTAGGTTCCAACAACCAGTCACCTAACGCCGGTTCTACCGCCAATCGTTTCAATCCTTCGGCAATCTTTTTTCTTTCTGAGGAAGACATTACGTTATAAGCCGCATCATAACCTATGGCAGAAAGAAAACTCTTATGCGCCATGCCCAACTGCGAACGCCAAGCCGGAATACGTGCCATCATTTCCATATCTCCCCAAGATACAGCTTCCACAGCCTTCAAAAGAATCTCTTTTATGACGTCGGCATAATCCTTGTTATCCGTCATCAGATAAGCTAATGACAGATAATCCAACCGATTGAAATCTTTCTTTTGCAAGGCTTCATCGGCGGTTTTCGCAATATCTTCCCAAGCTTCCTGCAATTTCTTCTCGTTCTGCATGCGCTGTTTCACTTGCTGAATGCGTTGAGGAGTGTACAAAAGCGCCGGATGAGTTATCTTTTGTGCAGATACAAACGATGCAAATATGATTCCGATTAGAGATAGAACTATTTGTTTCATAATTCAGACTTGTTTCTTTATTATTTTAATGTCCAATATTGATTAAAAAATCTTCTAAAACTGCATTAAACTCCTCCGGCCGTTCCATATTCATCATGTGTCCGCAATCTTCGATGACTTTCAGTTTGCCGTGAGACAGGTAGTTCAATATCTGTGGATTTTTTGAGAATTTGTTATTTTCAGAATGACCTTCTACAATTAAGGCAGGTATGACAGGGTGATTTTTTTCCAATCTTTTGATGGCATCCAGTCCGCCAACAACCCTCACTTCTTTGTGTAGCGGTTGCCATGCATCCCATTCGTCAATCATCTGCCACAAAGGTGCGCGCATCCTCTCTCGTCGGGTTCCACCGGATTTCATTAATCCTTCAAACCATTCTTGTTTCATCACTTCCACTCCTTTCTTTTTCAAGGCTGCGATTTCTTCATCTCGCTTGGCTGCTTCTTCCTTCGTCATAGGTTCGTCAGGACCTTTCGATTTACGAATATTTCCACTGGCAAGAAAAGCAGACAACATCCGATCCGGATAATATGCCAACATGTCCGCCGCGATATATCCACCTAAGGACAGTCCCACGATATGCGCTTTCTTGATATGCAAAGAGTCCATCAAAGTAATTAGGTCTTCGGCATGCATAAACTGACAATCTTCCGTTTGAGGAGAAGAGAGACCGTATCCCCTCAAATCATAGCGGATGACGTGATACTTTTTCGCAAATACAGGAAACTGCTCGTCCCACATGCGATGGTCGAGCGAATGGCCATGGATAAAGATGACCGGTTCGCCCCGACCGGCTTCTTCATAATATAAAGAGCCGTTATATAAAGAGCCGTTTCCAATAGCAATACGTCCTTGCCTGACAATCGAGGAATTGCCTTTCAATATTTCCGAAACAGTCCGCGAGATAACGGGACTGCCGAAGAAAGAGGAGAAGCCATCCTTTTTTAGGGAAGTCCCCTTTACATGAGAGATGAAGAATCCGTAAACCTTATCATGTTTATTTATCCATGGATAGGCGCCTGCCCATCCCGGCGAACTCATCTGCCAGG
>CAKUYM010000438.1 GCA_934716785.1 uncultured Bacteroides sp.
CAGAGGCATCTTTCAGTACCTCCATACTCTCTATGTCATTCGGATTGAGGTTGGGATATTTCTCACTGGGGATGCCATCGACAACATAAAGCGGCGAACTTCCGCCACTGACGGAACCGATACCGCGAACAGTGACATTGGGTGCCTCGCCCGGAGTTCCTGACACAGAAGAGATGTTGACACCCGCCACACGTCCCTGCAACATTTTAATAGGGTTGTAGTCATTGCCTTGATCTATATTTTCCATCTTTACTTTGCTGATAGAAGTGGTGACAAGCTTTTGCGACTGAACTCCATAGCCCACAACAACGACTTCATCTATCATCTTGCTGTCTTCCTGAAGTACGACTTTCACCAATGCCTGCCCCGCAGTAGATACATCGACAGTCTTGTATCCGATGTAGGAGACAGTCAATATTCCCTTTTCCGGCACGTCCGTCAAGATGAACTTTCCATCAATATCCGTTATCGTCCCCTGCGACTCTCCTTTTAATACGACACTGGCACCGATGACGGGCTCTCCTTTTTCATCGACAACGGTACCTGTCACTTTCTTAGCCATGGATTGGTCCTGCGCCTTGCGAATCAATACAATTACATTGTCTTGTTCCTTTTTATACGTCAGTTCCATGCCACTCAGAAGTTTCTGCATGGTTTGGTCGATCGTTGCCTCCTTGACGCTCAACGAAACTTTCCGGTTCAGCTCCGGAAGACTTTCATTGTAGAAGAATTTGTAATTGCTCACTTGCTCGATTTTCTTCAGAGAGGCTCTCAGCGAGAGATCCTTCACGTTCACCGTTATTTGCGAATAGACGGTAAAAGAAATGCTTAAAAACAATAGCAGACACACAGCCCGCAGTGTTTTCCAGTTCTTACTTCTCCCTATATTATTTGTATAAGGGAGCTTTTCAAAGGTTGTTTTGTGCTTCATATATCAAAACTTTTTAGTTGTTTGATAGGTATACAGACTGCTATACCCGCTCGTCCAATCGCCTATCATACTTTAACTCTCGTTAACTTATTCAGTTCCGAGAATAAAGAACATTCTTAATGTAAAGGACCTTGCCATCATACATACAATTATCAACACAAAATTTGCCAAAACACTTGAGATTTGCAAGCAATGATCGCACAATCTTATCAATGGTCCACGGTTCTTTTATTTAAGATTTCGTTGCTCACTTAAAATAGCTCAAACGACAAAAAATTGTCTGAACGACAAAACTGAAATGTTCTAAACTACAAAAATGTGCGATACTAACAATTGAGACTACTTTTATAGACAAGAATTGGGCAGAATAAAATCTGTTCGCTTATTTTGTATGCAGAGATTCCGAATTGGAAATAAAAAAGCATATAAAAAAATGAGTAAAATGTAGTGTGTCTGAAAGCTACTGCCGGCATCGCGGCAAGCGGCGCGGCACAAAACGAAATAAAAATAAATAAATAAAGACAGTATGAAAATAATAAGGAACACACAGAGAAGGCGATGGCCGCACATCGACGGCTGGTTGCCGGTTATGATGCTCATCGGCGGGCTGCTTTCCTGCTGCAACAATGATGGTATAGAAAGTATCACATCTTTGCCCGACGGCAAGTACCCGCTGCAACTGACGACAGAGGTGGCACAGCCGCAGACCCGCGCCGGAGGCAAGGACACGTGGACGGGCGGCGAGGAGATAAGAGTGGCAATGGAAGGCGTGTTTGGCAATAAAACATACGTGATGGACGCATCGGGCAATGCAAGCCCGAAGGATGCCGATAATGCTTTCTACTGGAAAAACACCGATGAAGCCCGCATCAGTGCATGGACCCTGAACTTGGAAATGGGAGAATCGGAAACGGATATTTCCGACCAAAGTGGTGGATACGCTGCTTTCGATGTTCTGTACGCCACCGCCATAGGGCGTTATGACCAAGCCGTAAACCTCCGTTTCCAACACCGTATGGCGAAAATCGAAGTAAATCTCAAGGCTGGTGAAGGCATTACAGAAGAGGAACTGGAGGGTGCAACCGTCACCATTTTCGGAGACCCGGTAACCCACTCAACCTGTGGAATGGTATCACCAGGTAACCAATCGGACGGTGAGATAAACCCCTATCGCGATGCCGCAACGAAGAAATACGAGGCGTTAGTGCCACCACAGAATATGACGGGCAAGCCACTCGTCCGGATAAGCATAGGAAGCAACGCCTTTACCTACACTCCCGCCACAGAAGCTGCCGGCAATTTTTGGATGTTCGGTGGCAAGCGGTATGCCTACACCATCACCGTGAAGGCAAACGGAATAGACGTGCAGACGGTGACGGGTGCAACGTGGAGCGATGGCGGTGAGGAGAGCATCACGTCATCGAAGGTAATCAATTACACCGCCGACGAAGTGAAAGCAGGAGACTATATCTATTCGGATGGAACCACCTCCGACGGCGGACTGAGGAAACGATACTCCGATGGGAAACAGCCGGTTGTAGCTAATCCGAAACCACAGCCTTTGGCTGACAAGACTGTGGTGGGAATAGTTTTTTGGGTGCCGAAAGACACCGACCCGTCAGGCAGGGTTACTCCGGCGAGCCTCTCTTATGACAAGATTATGGCAAAAGATTTTCCGAACTGTACTCATGGCTTGGCTGTGTCGCTTAAAGATTTCTCAAGAAACGCTATCTGGCAAATGCGAGCCTATATCACATCGGTGGCGGATTTCCAAAGTAGTGAGAAATTCACCCTTTCTGACAAGCACCTTTATCAGTCGATAGCCTTGGCTACAGGATATTCAGACAACATAAATCGGATTTTGGGATACCAAAACACAAAAGTGATGCAAGAGTTTAACGATTATCATCTGAAAAGGGCCCTGATACACCCTGTTGTCCGTCTGCTCTATCCATATGTCCCCTCCTCGGAACATCAAGCTCCGGCCGGCAGCACAGGTTGGTATATTCCGTCGGCCAAGGAACTCTACATAGCTCGCCATAAAGATATAGATGGAATATGTAATCGCCCATACGGTAGTAATTCTGAAACAATATATATAGTCAATGCATCGCTTTCGGCAGCGGGCGGTGATGCCTTATATGGGGCATATTGGTCGTCTATGGAGTACACTCACAATAAGGATATGGTGTATGTGTGTGACTTTAACACACAGCAGGATCCAGTATATACATGTTTAAAGTATTATAGGTCAACCATAGGCGTACGCGGTGTATGTGCGTTTTAAGTATTATCTGATAAATAATTGGCCGGTGAAGGCCGACCAAAGCTCGTATGAGGACTACACTGCTTCCGACCTGATGACAGCCTCCTGCACACCCACGATGGATAATGGCACGCTACGGCTCGATTTCGTCATGGTCCACTGGTCTGCCTTGGTCGTCATCGAGATGCCGAAGACCGTTTATAAGTTTACCGATGCAGGGATTCCCGACTACACCGTGCAGTCGGAAGCCACATTCACCGGTGCCGCCAAACCACTGCGCATGGCCGACCAAAGTGGTGATTTCACTTGGTCCGGTCAAGGCAATGTTTCCGCGACCTTGAATGTTTGGATGGAGAAGATTGCAGCCGACAGCAAGAATGATTTTAACGGC
>CAKUYM010000439.1 GCA_934716785.1 uncultured Bacteroides sp.
GCATGGAGATAATAGAACGTATATCGGCAGCCTCCACATTCAAGTCATACTCATAATCCGTAAATTCTCCGGTATGCAGGTTCAACGTTTGCAAACCGGCATAGGTGCCGATATACAGGAGACTATCATTGGCTTGCGTCACATGGCGCACATTGTCATGGTTTATCGTATTAGCTGCCGCTTTATCATGCTTGTAATGAGCAGACGTCCCGTCCTCGTCCAGCCGGATGAGCCCCCGGTTTCTGGTAGCTATCCAGATGCTTCCTTTTCTGTCTTCCGTTATCGAATTGACAGCTCCCCCCACATCAAGATGCCGGGTTATATGCGCGGAGCGGTCGATGCAATATATGCCTTTGGAAGAGGTTCCTACCACCACTGTCTGATTCCGGCGGACCATGAGACTGTTTATCTGCACCTCTTCCCCACCCGAAGGAAATGAAAAGAACAATTCGGGTGTCCGGTCGAGGTCGCGATAACGGTAAATCTCCTTTCCGGTAGCTATCCATAGGGCATCATGCGCATAACAAATCCCCATGACCTCTCCTGTGCGCAACACGCTAAAACGATTCAAACGCATATCATAGAGCGTCACGCTCTGCAAACCGCGGATAAAAAGTAATCCGGCATTATTCCCGCAAATTTGCCTGATGTTATTTATATTGATCGAATAGGGATTGGCATCATCCGGTTCGAAGACTTCAAATTTGCGCCCGTCAAACCGGTTCAGTCCGTCCTGAGTGCCAATCCATAAGAATCCGAATTCATCCTGATAGAAACAATTGACCGTTTGATGAGAAAGTCCCTGCCTGACATCCTTGAAACGCATATTGATATCTTTTGTCACATTTGCCATGCAACAAAATCCCGATATAAGCAGGTAATAAATAACAAGAAATTCAGCTTTGGTCATCCTTTTTTTTTGATAATTCGGCTGCAATATTCGGGAAAATCTGAGAGATATGCAAGTGTTTATTCAGTAACCTTTACCACAGTCCCGCCCAAACGGGTCAATCTGCGTATCGAAAAAACTGGCATGTCTCGCCGCTCTGAAAGCATTAGCGCGGATTCTGCACCATATTCGGATTGGCATCTATCTCTGCCTGCGGAATAGGTAATGCCACCCGCGGATCAGACGGAGCAATAACCGCAGCAGTTGCTACAGAAGGCAAATGCCAACCGCCGCTACGACTTACAGACAAGCCATTGCGCATGGCATCAAAGAAGGCATGTCCCTCTCCCACCAATTCCTTACGACGTTCTTTCAATATGCGCTCCAAGCTCAACTCCGTCTCTTTCACGGACTTCTCCGGATTGGCACGACTCACTATGGCATTAAGGCAATCCAAAGATAACTTCAGGTTCTCCGTTCCCCCCAATTTAAGGGCGGCCTCGGCTGCATTCAGGTAGACTTCGGAGAGACGGATAATACAGATGTCGTTATCCTGCGGGTTATCTCCGGTCTTGCCCGGATACTTATTCAGATATTTAGGATAGCCCTTGGAACCTTCGGGCAATAGGTCCTCTTCCGGTTTCTCCGGCAAACGATTCAATGAATGACGCACGTCATCCGGATCTTCTCCCAACAGATCGAGGAATGCTTTGGTCAACACAAGGTTGTTCCAGTCCTTCACATTATCGGCATAAACCATCGGAGCACCTTCTCCCCCCCCCGTTCCACCATCAGGCTCGGAAAGAGTGTAATAAAACTCAAACAATGACTCTGAGTTGAAGTCTTGTCCCCATACGGTAGGATATTCATCGTGTGTGAACAACTGATACAGTCCACCGTTATCCATCACTTCCTTGGCCAATGCGAGCGCCTTTTCATTATCGTTCATATAGAGATATACCCGCGAAAGCAGCGCTTTGACACTCCATACATTAAGATAACCGTTTTTCTTATCGGCAGAGAGCGCCGAGAGTTTCAATGCACTTGTCATATCGTCTATCACCTGCCGATAGCATTCGGCCACCGTATTGCGGGCAGGTTGGTGAGTAGGCAAAGTCGTTTTAATCTCGATAGGCACTCCCAAAGAGGTACCGTCATTCAAGGCATAGCAAACAGACGGGTGAGATCGAACAAAGCCAATCCGCGCAAAGCAAGCGCTTCAGCTTTGATACAATTGAGGGCATCAACATCATCGGTAATCACCGCACCGGATTCTATTCTTTCCAGCAGACTGTTTGCCTGATGAATCACACTATAAGGCTGATTCCACACACGGGTAATATTCAAGGCATCATCTGCCGTAACATTAAACTCATAATAAGGGGACACACGCTTTCCCGCCCCCTTGCTGACACGCGCTTGAACATCTTCACCACGGCAATCGGCATAATAAAGATAATTGTCGCCATAATAACTATGCGAAGCAGCAATGCGATAAATGCCGTTCAAAGCTATTTGCGCCTCCTCAAGCGTACGGATGGCTTGCGGAGTAGTCACAGATGTAGACGGATTCAAATCCAGCCAGTCGCCGGAACAAGAAGAGCCCACAAGCGACATAGCGGCAAACATGTATATAAGTGTACGTTTCATATTTCTGAATATTAATTATGATGAATAAATGATTAGAAAGTTATCTCAACCCCAAAATTGAAAGTACGCATGGGAGGAGCCTCGCAGAACACCTCACCATTAACCGGCACTTCGGGATCATATTGTTTCCATTTGGCCCATGTCAGCAGATTACTTCCCGAGAAGTAGATACGTGCATTCTCTATCAGTGCCTTTTGCAGCCATCTGCCTGGAAGTGTGAAACCAAGTGTCAGGTTCTTGAGGCGGATGTGATCGGTACTGTGAATATAGCGGGATGAATTTTGCGGACCGGCTCCCTGCTCCAAGACAAACCGAGGCACATCAGTTCTATCTCCCGGCTTCTGCCAACGGTCCAAGGCATATACAGGCAGGTTGTATGACTTTTCCTTACTACCGTCAGTTTCTATCAGAGTAGCTGCCTTGTCAAAAGAATATCCTCCCAGCGAATAGGTAAAGGTAAGCCCCAAATCAAACCACTTATAAGAAATGAGATTGGTGAATCCTCCCGATATCTTAGGATCGGCAGATTTATACGGAATAGCCTGTGCTTTTGAAGCGTCATCTGTCACCTCTCTATTATAATTTCCCTTTTCATCTTGTGTATTGAGATAGTAAAGTCCTTTCCCGGTCGACGGGTCTACTCCGGCAAACTCTTTCACATAGAAGCTATTGTAAGGAAGGCCTATTTTATGAATAAACCAAGAGCCCTCGACTGATTGCTTTATATCTCCGTCCAGAACAATGATCTTATTACGATTATGTGTTAAGTTAAATACCGATGTCCAGTTGAAGGAAGGACCGGCAAAATTAATTGTACGCAGTTCGAACTCCACCCCTTTGTTGTTGAGCCGGCCGATGTTTGCCAGATAGGTCAAGAAACCGGTAGTGGCACTGATAGGGCGATTGTAAAGCAGGTCCTTAGTATCCCGGTTATAGTATTCGAGATTCACGAAGATACGGTTAATAACTAAAGTTTCCCACCCCTCATTAAATAGCTTGAAGAGGGGTGGATTATCTTTCAAGCTACATGTACTCAATG
>CAKUYM010000440.1 GCA_934716785.1 uncultured Bacteroides sp.
TTTCAGTGATCCGCCTGGGGCTCGAACCCAGGACCCCAACATTAAAAGTGTTGTGCTCTACCTGCTGAGCTAGCGAATCGATCCTTGTGCGCTTTCTTTCGAATGCGGGTGCAAAGGTAGAACATTTTTTTATAACTCCAAAAGATTTCAAACATTTTTCTTATCTTTGTGCCATTATCAACAATATACAATATTATATATGGCTGCTGACGATAAAAAAATTATCTTCTCAATGGTAGGAGTGAGCAAGGCGTTTACTCCGAATAAGAATGTGTTGAAAGACATTTACCTGTCCTTCTTTTATGGGGCGAAAATCGGAATCATCGGTTTGAACGGTTCCGGTAAGTCTACCTTATTGAAGATTATTGCAGGTTTGGAGAAGTCCTATCAGGGCGAAGTGGTATTCTCTCCCGGATACTCTGTGGGCTACCTGGCACAGGAACCCCATCTGGACGACACAAAAACAGTGAAAGAAGTAGTGATGGAAGGCGTGCAACCTATTGTTGACGCACTGACGGAATATGAAGAAATCAATCAGAAATTCGGTTTGCCGGAGTATTATGAGGATCAGGACAAGATGGATGCCCTTTTTGCCCGTCAAGGTGAATTGCAGGATATAATCGACGCGACGGACGCATGGAATCTCGACAGCAAGCTGGAGCGTGCAATGGATGCGCTGCGTTGTCCGCCCGAAGACCAGCCGGTTGTGAATCTTTCCGGTGGTGAGCGTCGCCGTGTGGCACTCTGCCGTTTGCTGTTGCAGAAACCGGACATCCTGTTGCTTGACGAACCTACCAACCACTTGGATGCGGAATCTATCGACTGGCTGGAGCAGCACTTGCAGCAATATGAAGGAACTGTTATCGCCGTAACCCATGACCGGTACTTCCTCGACCACGTGGCAGGATGGATTCTTGAACTCGACCGTGGCGAAGGTATTCCTTGGAAAGGCAACTACTCTTCTTGGCTGGAACAGAAAACCCGGCGCATGGAGATGGAGGAGAAGACTGCCAGCAAACGCCGCAAGACTCTGGAACGTGAGTTGGAATGGGTGCGCATGGCTCCGAAAGCCCGTCAGGCAAAGGGCAAGGCGCGTCTTAACTCTTACGATAAGTTGCTGAATGAGGATGTAAAAGAGAAGGAAGAAAAACTCGAAATCTTTATCCCGAACGGTCCCCGCTTGGGTAATAAGGTGATTGAGGCCAAACACGTGGCGAAGGCATACGGTGACAAACTTCTCTTTGATGACTTGAACTTCATGCTTCCGCCCAACGGCATTGTCGGTGTGATCGGTCCCAATGGTGCCGGAAAAACCACTTTGTTCCGTTTGATAATGGGGCTGGAGACTGTGGACAAAGGTGAGTTTGAGGTAGGGGAGACCGTGAAAGTGGCTTATGTAGACCAGCAGCATCGTGACATAGATCCGAACAAGAGTGTTTATCAGGTTATTTCCGGTGGCAACGAGCTGATCCGCATGGGTGGTCGTGATGTGAATGCCCGTGCCTACCTTTCCCGTTTCAATTTCTCCGGCGGCGACCAGGAAAAGCTCTGTGGCGTGCTCTCCGGTGGTGAGAGAAACCGTCTGCATTTGGCAATGGCCTTGAAAGAGGAAGGTAACGTGCTGCTGCTCGATGAGCCTACCAATGATATCGACGTGAATACATTGCGCGCACTGGAAGAAGGTCTGGAGGACTTTGCAGGCTGTGCAGTCGTTATTTCCCATGACCGCTGGTTCCTCGACCGTATCTGTACGCACATCCTTGCTTTCGAAGGAGACTCTAATGTGTTCTACTTTGAAGGCTCTTATTCTGAATATGAAGAAAATAAATTGAAGCGTCTTGGAAATGAAGAGCCGAAACGTGTTCGTTATAGAAAGCTAATGGATGATTAGGATTTAATAATAAATTGAAAGTTTATAAAAACTTGATAAATCAAATCGAAAGGCTTTGCTGATTCCGGCAGGGCCTTTCTTGTTTCCTAATACTGTAGAATGTTTATCTCTCTTAAAAAAATGTAGTGAGAATGTAATGCACTTCTAAATAATATTAATTATCTTTGCTTAATCAAACTATAAACTATGTTTAATAGATAAATTTTATTAATTAACAAAGAGAATTATGAGAAAACATCTAATTCATTTCCTACTGGTGTCAGTGCTGACGATTTGTACGGCAGCTTCGGCCTTGGCTCAGACAACAGTAAAAGGGCAAGTTGTTGATGCAGAAAGTGGCGAGCCATTGATTGGTGCTGCTGTTACTGTAGAAGGAACTTCTCAAGGCAGTGTTACCGATATTGATGGTAATTTTGTGCAAAAAGTTGCGAATAATGCGACTTTGGTTATCAAGTACTTGGGGTACAAGGATGTAACAAAGAAAATAACTCAGAGGGGTACGGTTAATTTGGGGGTTATCCGTATGACTGCTGATGCGGTGATGCTGAAAGACGTTACTATCACTTCGTCTGTGGCTGTTGCACGTAAGACCCCGATCGCAGTTTCTACTCTCGAACCTACTTTTATTGAGGAAAGATTGGGAAATCAGGAATTTCCGGAGTTGCTGAAATCAACCCCCAGTGTGTACACTTCTAAAGAAGGTGGTGGTTATGGAGACTCTGAAATTTTGGTACGTGGTTTCGGATCGGCCAATACGGCGGTAATGATTAACGGTGTCCCGATGAATGATATGGAGTGGGGCGGTATATACTGGTCCAATTGGGCAGGGCTTTCCGATGTATCCCGCTCAATTCAGATACAGAGAGGTATCGGAGCTTCCAAACTTTCTTCTCCTTCCGTGGGTGGATCAATCAATATTCTGACCAGTGCTTTGGATACCAAGACAGGTGGCTCTCTTTCCTATAACATGGGTAACAGCGGTGAAAATAAAATTCTGTTCAGTGTATCTTCCGGTATGACGAAGAACGGCTGGGCTTTCTCTCTTTTGGGTTCTAAGAAATGGGGTGACGGATATATCTACGGTACTGAAGGCGAATCTTATTCCTGGTATGTGAATATAGCAAAGAGAATCGGTGACAACCATTCTTTGTCATTGGTTGCTACGGGAGCTCCGCAAAGCCACTACAAACGTTACGACAAGTTGACTATCAAGGAATGGCAAAGACAGAAACACGTGGGTATCGGTGCAGGATACCGCTATAACGCAACTTACGGTTTTGATGATGCAGGTAGAGAATATCACGGAACAAACTACAACTATTATCACAAACCGCAGATCTCATTGAATCATATTTGGGCTATTGACCATAAGTCCAGTTTGTCCTCTTCTTTATATATGTCTATCGGTAGCGGTTATGGCTATCGTGGGGTAGGTTCCGGCTATTCTGCTTTCTATGGAGCTTCCAATGGTGTGCCCAATACAACGTACAGACGTGACGATGGAACATTTGACTACGGAGCATTGAAACAAGCTAATGCTGAATCTGCCAACGGAAGTGTGGCTGCATTGGCAAAGAATATGAACAATCATATCTGGGTAGGTTTGCTGTCTACGTATAGCACGAAGTTGACCAAGAACCTGGATTTGCAAGCCGGTGTAGACCTTCGTTACTATAAAGG
>CAKUYM010000441.1 GCA_934716785.1 uncultured Bacteroides sp.
GCCCGTTGCGGATGCTACCAGCCCACATATTATTGTTCCGGTCGTTGTAAAGGCATAAAATGGAATTGGCTGGCAATGAATAATTTTCACTTCCCGGTAGATGTTCCAATAGAGAAAAATGTTCGGTTTCCGGATCGAGAATATTGATGCCGCCTCCGTCTGTTCCAATCCATATTTGTCCTTCCCGTTCAGCAAGGCTTAGTACAACGTTGTTGCTTAGAGATGAATTACGGGTGTTGTAGGCAGCCAACAATTTGCCGTTACGGGTGAAGCAGTTTAATCCTCCGTTGTAAGGAGCCACCCATACTCTTTTTTGTGAGTCGATGAGTATGTTCATAATTTCTTTTCCGCAATCGAAAGGAGGGGAGCTGCATTTTCCGGTTTTCAGGTCAAGCAGGAGCAACCCTTGCCATCGGCTGCAACAGAGGAGTGTGTGATCATCCCAAAGAGTAAGCAGAGTGGCGTTATAGTTTGGCTTCAAGTCGAAAGATTGCAGGAAACGAAAGGAGGTATCTTGGTAACTATAAAAGAATATCTCATTTCTCGACCCAAATAGTACTCCGCCTTTTGTCAGACAAACAGAATTGGCTATGATATTGTTTCCCGCTTTATTTGTCAGCATAGAGAAATTATCGCTTTGACGTTGGTAGCGTGCCACTCCTTTGTCTGTCAGAATCCAGATGTTGTTTTGTTCGTCTTCTATCATTTGATGTATGAGATTATGAGGTATGGAGTGGGGATTGTCTGCTTGATGAATATATTTTTTCAGTTCATGTCCGTCATATCGGGCCAGTCCGGCTCGTGTCCCTATCCACACAAAGCCTTGTTCATCTGTCAGGATGCACCGTACGGTGGATGGCAATCCTTCTTTCAAGGAGATTTGCTTATAGTAATAATGACCGGCTTGGAGGGGAAGTGTGTCGGCAAACAATGTGAGCAATGTTACACATAGTAGTACGAAGATTTCTTTTTTCATGGAATCAGGTCAGTTAGATAGAAGCAAAGATAATATATTCGGATGGATATTTGTTAAAACTGTAGCCTTAATTTATTCATAATCCCTATCTTTGCTCAAAAATATAACATATACGAGACTATGGTTATCGAAGAACTACAAAAACTTTATCGGGTATATACAGGTGTTCCTGCTGAAAATATAAAAGAGTTGCCTTCTGCCGGTTCCAACCGGCGTTATTTTCGGCTGACGGGTGCACAAACATTGGTAGGAGTGTACGGAACCTCTATCGATGAGAATGAAGCCTTTCTCTATATGGCAGAACATTTTCGCAAAAACGGTTTGCCTGTTCCCGAAGTTTATATCGTTTCGGAAGATAGCACTTGTTACTTGCAGGAAGATTTGGGAGATACTCTGCTGTTTCAGGCAATTGAAAAAGGACGTACCACCGGCGTATTCTCCGAAAAAGAGAAAGAGTTGCTTCGTAAAACAATTCGTCTGCTTCCCGCCATTCAGTTTGCCGGAGCCGAAGGGTTTGATTTTTCCCGTTGCTATCCGCAGATCGAGTTCAATCAACGTTCCATCCTTTGGGATTTGAACTACTTCAAATATTGTTTTCTCAAAGCTACCGGAATTGAGTTTCAGGAAGATAAACTGGAGGATGATTTCCAAAAAATGTGTGATGTCCTGCTTCGCAGTTCTTCCACAACTTTCATGTATCGTGATTTTCAGAGTCGCAATGTGATGATAAAGGACGGACAGCCTTGGTTTATTGATTTTCAAGGCGGACGTAAGGGACCGTTCTACTATGACATTGCCTCTTTCTTGTGGCAGGCTAAAGCTAAATATCCTGACAGCCTTCGCAAAGAACTCTTGCAGGAATACATAGAAGCTCTTCGTAAATACCAGCCAATCGACGAACCTTATTTTTATAGCCGGCTTCGTCATTTTGTGCTTTTCCGTACTTTGCAGGTGTTGGGAGCATATGGCTTCCGCGGCTATTTCGAGAAAAAGCCCCATTTTATTCAGAGTGTACCTTATGCTATTGCGAATCTGCGCGAACTGCTGAAAGAAGAATATCCGGAATATCCGTATCTTAGTAGAGTGTTGCATGAACTCACCGGGCTGAAACAATTTGCGGATGATTTGAAAAAAAATCAACTGCTTGTCAGGGTTATGAGCTTTTCCTATAAAAAAGGTATCCCTGAAGATCCGACAGGTAATGGTGGCGGTTACGTTTTTGATTGTCGTGCTGTGCACAATCCCGGCAAGTACGAATGCTATAAACCTTTGACAGGATTGGATGAGCCGGTGATTGCTTTTCTCGAAGAAGATGGTGAGATCCTTCATTTCCTCGATAATGTTTATGCTTTAGTAGATGCTTCCGTGAAACGTTATATGGAACGTGGGTTCAGTAACCTGTCGGTTTGTTTCGGGTGTACTGGTGGGCAACACCGTTCTGTATATTCGGCGCAGCATTTGGCAGAGCATCTGAATCGGAAGTTCGGGGTAAAAGTAGAGCTGGTACATCGCGAACAGAATATATCGCACACGTTTGAGGCAACCATATAGAATAGATTTATGAAAGCAATGATATTTGCAGCCGGTTTGGGCAGCCGTCTGAAACCACTGACCGATACAATGCCCAAAGCGCTTGTCCCTGTAGCCGGCCGACCGATGCTGGAACATGTTATCCTGAAACTGAAGGCATCCGGTTTTACCGAAATAGTGATTAATATCCATCATTTTGGTGAACAGATACTTGATTTTCTGAAAATGAACGATAGCTTCGGACTAACTATATATATATCCGATGAACGCGCTCTCTTGCTTGATACCGGGGGAGGGGTGAAGAAAGCCCGTTCTTTCTTTGAAAATAACAATGATCCTTTTCTGGTGCATAATGTGGATATTCTTTCGGATATTGATTTGAAAGAACTCTACAATTATCATTTGCAGAACGGAGGAGTGGCAACTTTATTGGTTAGTCGGCGTAAAACTTCCCGTTATTTGCTTTTTGATACAGAGAACAGACTTTGTGGATGGATTAATAAAGATACGGGCCAAGTAAAACCGGAAGGTTTTTGTTATGATGAATCATCTTATCAGGAATATGCCTTTAGTGGCATCCATGTTCTTTCTCCCGAAATCTTTCAATGGATGGATTCTTTGGGGTGGAACGGCAAATTCTCTATTATGGATTTTTATTTGGCTGCATGTCGGCAGGTAGCTTTTATGGGATATCGGGTAGAGCAATTGCGACTTATTGATATAGGCAAACCGGAAACACTGGCTAAAGCTGAAGAATTTGTAAAAGATTTGATTACCCAGTGCACAGACCTTCAGTTTTCTGATATAGAAAATATGTAATGCACTTTGCTGAAGAACTGCTGTAATTGTAATACTACAAATATAGAAGAAACGGGAATATTCGGAAACGGATATTCCCGTTTCCTTTTTTGATTCGCCAAATGTTCAAAAATGTCTGCAATGCCATAAATTGTCGATGAAAAGGATGTTTTTAGCTAATTTTGGAAGAAACATAGCTTTTTTTCGACATTAAAGAATGTTCCCCATTTTTATATTTGCAATGGATTCCTATGAAGG
>CAKUYM010000442.1 GCA_934716785.1 uncultured Bacteroides sp.
GTATAGGTTAGCTAAGATATATGCATAAAGGGGGAATTAACAAATGTTATCCCCCAAGAATTACAACTGAGCCAATACTTTTCATGGCGATGGTGCTGGTCGGCATGGAGGCATCCGCCCAACGTATTCGTGTGCAGGGGCATATCACAAACCCGCAAGGAAAAAGCATCCCGAATGTAAATGTGCTTAATCCCGTCAATGACGAGCGCATAGAAATGTCCGATGAAGACGGGCGCTACAGTGTGATGGTGGAGAAAACCGGTTCGCTGAAGTTTACCTGTGTCGGTTATGAAGACAAGACGGTGAAGGTGTCGGGAAAACAGATTCTGGATGTAGTGCTGAAAGATGCTGTCATCGAACTGGATGAAGTGACGATAACCTCCAAGGTAAAAGACAAAGTGATTCCCGAGCCGACGGACATCGAGATTAAAGGCAATTATTTCCATCTGAAGACCCGTGTTCCGGTGCCGAAGGAGATGTTCAATTCGCATCGCCGGTTGGTGTTGCAGCCTTCCATTTATGATGTGACGCAAAAAGAACGCTTTCTGATGCGCCCTGTGGTATTCGACGGCGACACTTATAACACAACGCAAAACCGGATGTATGATTATGATTTGGACAAGGACCCTTTGCATGAATACATTCGGGTGAAGACGACCTCTTCGCGCAAAGGAGATGTTATAGCCTACCATGATTCCATTTATATAGAACATCTGCAACATGACTACCGTGCGGATGTGCATCTCGCAATGGAAAACTACCGGCACATCATTTACCGTGACTCCTTCTCCATTGCGCGTGGCACTGTCAACCCGCTGCGTTTCCTTGAATATGATTTTTCAGCTTTCAACCTGACCGATGAGAAATATCTTCCGAAGCCGGTCATGCAGCTACGCGATACGAAGGGTGAAGTAAACCTGACATTCCTTGTCGGTAAGGCCGATCTGGACGATAAGAACCCGCAGAATCAAGTGGAGCTGAATAGGCTGAACCGAGAATTGCATGCCATCGAAACAAATCCGGATGCTTCCTTGAAGAGTTTCCATATCACAGGTGTGGCTTCACCGGACGGCTCATACGAGAGAAACCTGCAACTGGCAAAACTGCGTACAAACAAGGCTTTGGAACGCATCCTCGCACAACTGGACCCGGGAACGCGCAAACTGCTTGACGTGAAATCGGATGCGGCGGTTGCTTCTTGGAAAGAAGTGGCGGAGCTGCTGAAGAAAGATTCCAAACCGGAGGTTGCCAAGGAAGTGGAGGGATTGATCAAGCAATATGAATCCACTTCTTCCCGTCTGAACTGGGCATTGAAATCGAAACCTTTCTACAAGGAGATTGCGGCAACTTATCTGCCCAAACTGAGAAAGGTACAATATACGTACGGTTATTCAATCTTCCGTTTCCTGACCGATGATGAAATCAGAATTCTTTACGACAAGAACCCGAAAGAACTGACCCGTTTTGAATATTACCGTATGATTGTGATGGCGAAAACTCCTGCCGAAAGAGAAAAGTATTGCCGGGAGGCTCTTGAACTCTATAATAACTTTACGTATGCCGCCAATGAACTGGCTGTGGCAATGATACAGGAGGACAAGCCGGATTCACGTATTCTCGAACCGTTTGTCAGCAAATCCGCACCGGTGGAACTGTTGTCCAATCAGGCCATCGCTTTGCTGTATGAAGGAAAATATACTAAAGCGGATTCTGTCTTGACATTAGCTCCGGAAGGGGCTGTCTCGGAGGAGCTGCAAGCCATTGTACAGGCGCTTGCCGGTTATTATAAGGATGCTTTCGAAAAGGTAGCGGCTACCAGCCCTTTCAATGAGGTGGTGATGCTATTGGCAATGAAGAAAAATGAGGAAGCATGGCAAAAGATTTCTGCCATGAATGTAACGACAGCGCGTGAATATTACGTGAAAGCGATTGCGGCCAACCGTCTGGAGAAGGTGGGTGATGCTATTATGTGTATTGAGAAAGCCCTTGAACTTGACCCCTCTTTGTTGGAGATAGCGAGAGTGGACGGTGATATTATTGACTTGCTGCCCGAAGAGCAGAAACTTAAATAAAACAAGAGTAAACGATGAATATCCTCAGAATCAAAAATAGATATGTGGCGGCGGTAATCTTCCTGATGCTTGCTGTCACCTCACAGGCGCAGAATTACGGCGCATTGCAATACATGTTGCAGAAACGGCCTGCAAACGAGAAGTTTGAAAGTAATAAGTTCAATGAGCATTTCTTTTTTTCGGTCGGCATGGGCCCGTATAGCTTGCTGTCGGGCAATAACGTTCGGGACAATTTAGGGATGAACGCCCATCTTTTTATAGGCAGATGGATTACTCCGGTTCACGGTCTTCGGCTGGGGGTAAATGTGGGCTATCTGCCGTCGGACATTTACGATTCTAAAATGAAAATGGGGGGCGGTAGTCTGGACTATCTGCTCAATATCTCTTCCTTGGCATATCGGTACAATGCCAACCGCCGTTTTGAGTTGATAGGAATTGCCGGCATCGGAGGTGGCTATTCCAAGGTGGGCGATAACGGTGAGCGTTCTGAGAAATATCCGAATCTGAAGGGCGGAGGTCAATATTATTATGGAGTTCATCTCGGTTTGCAGGGCAATGTGCGTCTCTCACGCACCTTGGGCTTGTTTGTAGAACCGCGGATAGGATGGTATAATGACGGATTGGCACATGCGGAAAGTTGGAGAAATTACCAGTCTACAGGTTCGCTGCTGGTTGGTCTGAACTATATGCCTGCTGCTCCGATGGGTACCAAGATTCATTTCGATGATTTTGATAACAGCTCGTTCCTGAATCATATGTTCATTTCTTTATCCGGCGGTATCAGTACGTTGAAGCTGTCGGGTGTTAAGAATACCCTCAAAGGCATTGGACCTCAGTTCTCTGCGGGCATAGGTAAATGGTTCAGCCCCTCTTCCGGTCTGCGCTTGTCGGGAACGGCAGGCTTCTCAGACACCCCTGCCGGTAGTGAAAGCCGTTATTTCAAGCATGTAGACTTGCATGCGGACTATCTGTTCAACGTCAATAATATCCTTTGGGGGTATGATGAAGACAGGTTGTTCAAGCTGATCGGTGTTGTCGGCGTTAACTTGGCGGGAACAAAGGGAGTGGACAAATCGGCCAAGTATGCTCCGGGAATAGGAGTGGGTGCACAAGGGAGCTTCCGTCTCAACCGTTCCGTAGATTTGTTCATAGAACCTCGTCTCAATGTGTATCAAAAAAGATATGCAGGCGGACACGGAGTGGGAGGGCATACCGACCAGTTCGGGGAGTTGAATTTCGGTCTGACATATTATACGATTGACCGTGCTGATCGTCCGGCAAGCCGTTTCTCAAGAAATCATATCGCAGACAATCTGTTTATGACCTCCGGCATCGGTGTGCAGATGTTCCTGAACAAGACGAATCTTGAAAACCTTAGTTCGTTAGGTCCTCAGGTCTCGGCTTCTCTTGGCAAGTGGTTCAGCCCGTATTCCGGTCTCCGTGTGGTGGCTGCCGGTAGTCTTTTTACCAACTATGCGG
>CAKUYM010000443.1 GCA_934716785.1 uncultured Bacteroides sp.
ATAAAGCATTACAGACACTTGATTTGTTTTCCAATCGATGAGATTGTCGGATTTTTTGATTTCAGACAATCTCTGCGGTTTTCTTTCAAATCCTTTATGCCAACGTTTTAAGTCATGAAGGCGGAAACCTTCCATGAAAAGTTCTTTCACACGCTCTTTCTCTATCACATCCATCGCATTATTTTGTGAAAGTGTCGTCCCGCTACCGTAAGAAGAGTAACGTGCCAGACGCAATGCGGTAATATCCTTGCCTGCACTACCATAGTCGGGATTGTCTTTCAGACAGTAGGCTTCCGCCCTGATCAGATATTGTTCCGACAAGCGGAATATTTTCGGCATGGAAGTATGGCGGATGTTATAACCGTCAAAGAAAGTAGTGTTTCCCCAATACTTTTGAAGCAGATGCCATTGAAGAGCATGCGGATACCCAGTCAAATAAGATTTGAAAAAGGTAGAATAACGTAGGTCCGAAGAGTCATATAGAGCTAAAGCCCACCTTGCCGGCACATAATCAGGACGCACAGTGGTGTAATCATAATTAAAGAAAATCGTGCCCAAAGCGCCACCATAAGAAGTGGGCGTAAAACCAACTTTCAAAATGATTTCCGTAGAATTATCACTTGTCCACATATACTGATAATAACTCTGTCCCGTACTGCCATATTGCACGGAAGCACTTGATAGTACATAAAATCCACTATCTATCACTTTACTCGAATATTTAATAGCCTCCTCATAATCTTTCATATAAAGAGCGATACGGGCGCGCAAAGCATATACCGTATACTCATTAAAGTAAGTGCTGTTGTAAAGGTCGTTTTGGGTCACATTATCCTCATCTATTTTCAGCAGTTGTGCAGCAAACTCAAGATCATCCAACACAAACCGATAAGAATCTTTCAAGGAAGCACGACGGATGTTTTCTGTAGAATTGTATTGGGACGTCAATACTACTCCCAAAGTACTTTCCGCTTCCGCATCACTTTCATAAGGTTTGCAAAAAAGTTTTATCAACTCAGAGTAACACAGCGAACGAGCCAACAGAGCTTCCCCGTGAATCATGTCCAACTTATCCAATGCGTCATCATCCGTCAGCACTTGTTCAATACGCGGAATATAACCTATCAGAAAATTGCAACGGTTGATAATTGCATACAATGCTCCATATACAGACTCTATGTCATTATTGGTAGCCGTAATATTCCAACGCCAAATGTCACCGTACTGATTAGAATAGCCGGTCACGGCATAAACCAAATCAGCCTGCAGATCAGGCAGCAAAGTCAGGCGACCGCTATAAAGCGAAGCATCCTTGAATGCCGCATAAATGCCGATCATAGCTTGATTGGCATCATCCACTGTGTTGATGGCTTTGTCTGCTGGAATCGCATCTTCCGGATATTTGTCCAGACAGGAAACGGATACAGTGCCCATAACTATCAACAGCAAGTATATCTTTATTTTGTTCTTCATTTTTTCTTATCCTTAATATATTAAAATGAAACTTCCAAACCAAATGTAAATTGGCGAGTTGACGGGTATTGCGCCTGATACATATTATTCACGCCTTCCGGATCAAGTCCGGAGAACTTGGTAAATGTCAATAAATTCTGTCCTTGTGCATATACACGCAGATTGGTTAGGAAATTCGTCTTTTTGAGCATTGTCCTTGGAAAGCTATAGCTTACCATCAGATTCTTCAGTCTTATGAATGACGCATCCTCCAAAAAGCGTGAATCCATTTGTGGAGTAACCCCATAACGGGGAATGTCCGTCATATCCCCCGGCTTTTTCCAACGATCGTAAAGCAAACGCTTTGACTGGTTATAAGCTTCGAACAGCCCGTTGCCTTCATCCAAATACCTATCATTGTTAAATACCCAACGACCTGCTACCCAACTGAACTGTGCCACCAGCGAAATTCCTTTCCATGTTAATGCAGTTCCCAATCCACCCTGCCAAGGAGCAATAAAGCTCTTGCCGGTCATAACTTTATCCGAATCCTTGAATTCCGTAGTTATCTCACCATCTTTTGTGTACCACAATGCATCACCATTGGCCGGATTCACTCCGGCAAAACGGTTGATATAGAACTCCGTAGCAGAACGCCCCACCACGTATTTAAGATTGGTACTGGAAACTTCATACTCATCTACGCCATGATAGAGATCTGTGATTTTGTTTTTATTATAAGAGACATTAGCACTGACATTCCACGTGAAGTCCTTTGCACGAATTACATCACCGTTAATAGAGATTTCAGCCCCTCGGTTTACCATCGCCCCAATATTATCCCAGTAAGAGCCGGAACCGTTCACTGAATAGGACTGAGGTACGGACATCAGCATATTGGTTGTCTTTTTATTATACAATTCAACGTCCATATTCACCCGATTCCAAAAGCCTAAATGCAAAGCTAAATTGGTAGACCATGTCTGCTCCCAACTTAAATCAGGATTACCATTTTGCGAAGGATAAAGCCCGGTTTCGCCCATATAATCCATCCCACCTTTTACCAAAGACTGCGAAGCATAATAACCAATTTCCGAATTACCGGAAGTGCCTGTACTGAAAGCGACCTGTAACATTGTCAACCAGTCATATTTCTTCATGAAGTTTTCCTTCTGAATGTTCCACATCAATCCGACAGACCAGAAAGTTCCCCAACGGTTATCACGGCCGAAACGTGAAGACGCATCGGTACGCAATGAAAAATCCGCATAATAGCGTCCTTCATAATTATACTCCCCTCTTCCGAAAAAAGAAAGATAAGAATATGAATATACGGTCCCGTCTGCGGTATCCGACCAAGAAGCCGCCAGCGTACCATTTGATACATTGGTCAGAAGATCATTGTTCTGTCCTCTCATTGTGAGAGAAAAACCTTCCGCATTGGCATCTACTCCCTCTTGTCCCAGTAGAAAATTAAAAGAATGCTTATCCTTCAATGAAAATTGATAATTAGCGGTATTGGTTATAGTCAAACCCAAACGGTCGGTTGAACTGCGTCCCGCTCTTCCCGAATTATTATTGGCCGGATAACTTGGAAAAGACTGCATAAAAGCTGTCATGTGCGAATAATCTGCTGCAAACTGTGACCTGATTACAAATCCTTTAAAAGGATTTACCTCCGCATACAATGTAGACAGCAGTTTGTATTTTTTATATTTCACAGGATTACTATTCATCCATTCTATCGGATTCTGAGTGGTTCCCGTCCAACTTCCGTCGCCCGAAGAAGCGATAGAACCATCCTCTCTATAAGGATTCCAATAAGGCATCATGAAATGCGAAGCGGAAATAGGAGTCACAGTAGTATATTCTCCACTTTGTGCCTGCTCTATTTCTTCATAAGAGACTGTAGACGTAGTGCCCACCTTTAACCAGTTGCTTGCTTTCACATCCGCATTTGCCCGCATATTATAACGTCTGAAACCCGATCCCAGCGCAATGCCGTCCTGATCGAAGAAATTGCCGGAAACATAATAATTCAGACGGTCGGTAGCCCGATTGACTGATACCTCATAGTTCTGCAA
>CAKUYM010000444.1 GCA_934716785.1 uncultured Bacteroides sp.
GCTGGAGGCTTCTCGCAGTTTGTCTACAAATTGTATGTTTTTCAGAACTTGTTTGGCATTGCTGTCCATGTGTCTTTCCAGTTCATCGAGCATGGATTTGCTACTATTGAATGCAAAAAGCGCGTCTTGTTCCCGTAATTCAAATTCTTTGCTGATGGCTGCTATTTCTTTGGTTTCATCAAGATAGTTGATGATACGTTTCTGTACGTTATATTTTGTCAGGTCTTCTTCCTCCGAATTGAGCTTTTTTCCGATGCGTTTCAACTCTTCTTCAAAATATTTGATGACTTTATCCGTTTCTCCATAGCGGATACGGCGATACTCTTCAACAAATTCATCCATCAAGATACTTACCGTGTTATATGCGATGCCCGGATCACCGGAAGAATAGCTGATGTCGAGCAAATCGCTCGTCAGACGGCGTTGCACCTTTATGTTTCTCAATGCATTGTAGCTATAAAATGGGTGATTATAATAAAATAGACCGTAGATATAGTTCTCCTTGTGTGGGCGCATGTAGGATTCCAGATTGGACACGGTCTTGTCTTCACTTGATTTATCGATCAATTTCAATATTTCCGCTCCGTTCGGACTATTTTTTAAATGGCTGTAGGTGTAGTTGTAGCTGGAGGGGGTGATGCCATTCTGTTCTTTCTCCGGATTTCCTTGGATGAGTACCCTGGAAAACAGACGTAAGCATACTCGTTTCAAGGTGCTTTCGGCCTGCATGATGCTTATCAGGTTGTCCATGGAGTTCTGCACCGTAGCCCAGTCTGTCCGTCTGTCATTCTCCAGATTGTAACCTGAAGCGACTCCTGTATAAAGAGTGGCTTTTACATCATATCCGCCTCGCATGTGTCGGGTGTAATAGATGACGAGTAGGGTGAAAAGGGTAGTGCCTATCAGTATCAGCCAACGATGGCGAAATAAAGTCCGTATGGTAGAAATTATAAAGTTCATCTCTTTTTTATTTTCGTATAATGGGAGTACGAGCGATTACTTCAAGTATCATCAGGCTCTTGGTGAGTTCGAACTTACTTTTTTCGTATGCTTCACGTGCCTGTGATTGTTTTTCTTTGTCGGTAGCCAGTTCTGAAGAGGTTATCGTGCCGTTGGCGAAGTTCTTTTCAGATATTTCATACTGTACGGTGGCGAGTACCAAACTCTCGCTGCGCATCTGCAAGACTTTTATCTGGGACATGGCGGTAGCGTACATCTCAATAATATTTTTCTTTATCTCATCATACTTTACTTCCCGTTCCAGTTCTGCGGATCTGAGTGTGAGCCTTTGACGGCTGACACGTCCTTTGAGATCAAACAAGTCGTCTAATGGAATGCTGACTCCCGCACCCACAGTGTAGCCGTTTTGGGCTTGGGTGGAATAGGAGAGATAGGGGGAAATTGCCACATCCGTATAGGTGGACTCATTGCCGAACATTCCGTATTGATAGCTTCCTCTCAGACTGAAGAAACCGAGAAATGCCCATTTTTCTTTCCGTAATAACTTGCGCTCTATCGTTGCCTTGACATCCGCCATTTCATAAATCGGACTGTTCTTTGCATTCTCGAAAAGTACGGACAACGGCGGGAGGTCTATATTGGTATATTCGTCGTCACTTAATTGGGAATAATCGCTGACTTCCTGCGCCGCCACATAAGTGGAGGAAGTCAACAAAAATAGTAACTCAAAAGTTATATATATAAATCGCTTCATAAGAAAATCCTATTATAAGCTTTTGCTGTGCTATAAAACTGCGCAAATATAAGGATTTATTTTATTTATGGGTAGCCTTTTATTGCCTAATTTTATATCAAAAGGCTTCTGTCATATTAAAATAGAATAAATTCTGCTTGTTCACCATATCTCTTCCAAGGTCAAGACGTATATTCATGCGAGGTTGTACTTCAATGCGCAAGCCTACACCAACGTTGGGAAGGATACCTTCCACCTTGCCGGGAGTAGGCCCCATGAATCCGCATCCACCCCATGCCACATAGCCAATATGATTCAGCATTCTTTTCATCCATGTGCTTTTGTCCGTGTTGATCATCTGGCGATATTCAGCTATCATTACATGGGATGACTTATCGCGAAATTGCCCCATGTAATATCCGCGAAGATCAAAGGGGGTTCCGCTAAGCGCATATTTTGTCAACGGCACATCTCCGAATACATTTTTGGTCTGCACCGTCCAAGCGATTACTTTTCGTCTGCCCACTGTTTTATACTGGCGGTAGTCAATCTCCAAGCGATAAAAGTTATCATCGCCGCCAAAGACTTTGCTGTACATTATACCCCGGAAATCCAAGTATAATCCTTTATATGCATTGGCGGGAATATCGCGTGTGTCATAAGTCAGCAGGAAGCCAAGTCCCGAACTGAAATTATTATATCCGTGCTCTGTGCTGCCGGCTGCGATATAGGATGGCTGATGTATCATGCCTTCTGCCGGCTTAGTGATTTTGTCATAATTCAAATCTACCTGAGGACCTGCGAAGAAGTCGCTTTCGCCCAAGCGGAAAAGGAACCATGGATTTACTTGGATGCCACTGTAACGGTATTCGCTGGTCTCTTCTCCGCGGGGATAGTTTTTATTGGTGCTGTATCCTATACCGTAGAAATTCTCAATCGTATTTTTGTAGGAGAACGTCCCGAAAATACGGAAACGGTCGCCTTTGAAGAACAACTGAGGCTTTGTCATCAGATTGAGTCCGCCTTTGAACATCAACGCAATGGACATGGGAATCACCGAACGTCGCTGAGTAGTGTCACTCGGATTCATCCGGAATGTCATCAATGCACTACCGCCCACCAATAGACCAAAGTCCGGTGTGTAACTGGGACCGCCCAATATGTTGTAGTGAAGATTTCGCTTCGCTACGCGCTGGCGGTGTAACTCACGTTTGGAAAGAGTGGGGACGGTATCTGACAAAGAGATTGTGGTACTGTCAACTGTTGCTGATATAAGATTGACGGATGAGAACATCATCAATACACCTATTATATATTTCTTCATAATTCTTGTCTCGAGAAATTTGACTGCAAAGAAAACTCTTTTATTTTAATTAGTTTTTAAACTCTTAGATAATAAATCTAAAAAAGAATCGTAAATTTGCATTTTTCTATAGCTATATTCGAAATGTAATTTGATTAATAAACTATTTATACTAATGAACAAATTTATTTTATCAGCTTTTGTCTTCTGCGCTTTCTATTATTCGGCACAAGCGCAAAATGCGAAAGGTGGCATCAACGACGAAATGATGCGACAAATCAAACAGAGTTACCAAAATACGTCAAGTGACAGGGCTATCCGCAATGCCATCGGTAATAATGATATCCGCAAACTGGCTCTGAATCAGGATAACATGAGAGGAATGGATACGCACTTCTCTATCAAAGTGAATTCCAAGGGCATCACCGATCAAAAATCTTCCGGCCGATGCTGGCTCTTCACCGGTTTGAACGTGATGCGTGCCAAAACTATTGCGCATCATAATCTCGGTTCATTTGAGTTTTCGCAGACTTATCCTT
>CAKUYM010000445.1 GCA_934716785.1 uncultured Bacteroides sp.
GGATATACGGAAACGATTCTTCCTTAACTCCCATGCTTTCTGCTTATAATGGGCGGCAAGATCAAGCCATGCGTCATTCCATTCGGGATAATTAACCATACGGATCATTTCATTCATGACTTCAAAGCCTCCCATAATGGTCATCAAATGATTTGTACTTTCTAACTTGGGATCACATTCACTGGTAATAATCCCTGTAGCCGGATCATAACCTAAAGCCAACGGACCTGTAAAAATGCGATTGGGCAGTGCTACAATACTTTTCATCCCGGCTATAATTTTGTCACGATAAGCCGTATTGCCGGTACGTTCCCATTCAGTCATCCAGTTTCCAGCATATGCCAACCAGTCGGGACCGATACGGAGACGTGCAGGTGCCGTACAAGGATACTGACTGCGAGGCTGTGCCAGACGCATGGGGTCCAGCGTGTACAATTTCTGATCGGCATCTTTTACTTCGGTCATTAAATCACCGCATCGGTCGTCCGTGGTAAGATAATAGTAGAAACGATTCCAAGCGGCCTGGCTGATCCGTGCTTCTTTAGCTCCACATCCCCAATGACTGACGTTGTGCCGGCTACCCAATCCAGCATTCGGACCGATATGATACACATCCACTTCCGCTGTATGACGGGTCATAGCTTCTGCCATACGCCAAATATCAGCACGTCCGGTACGCAGAAAATTGTACCATAGCCACATATTAGAAGCTAGTTCCGTGTTATCCCATGCAAAACCTCCGATGTCATAACGCCAAGTATGGCGGACAGGATCGTACGCATGCATCACATCCCCATAATTCCAGAAACCATACCATTTGTTTTGTTCTATCGCTTTTTGATAAAAGCTGATATAAGCATCCAGCCTGTCTTCCACCCGGGCACGGAAAGAAGTACTACGATCTGGAAGACTCCAAACTCCAAATGCCTGTTTGGCATGTAAATATTCAGGTACAGGCATCAGCACTCCCGGTCTGGCAAGTTGTCCGGCTTGTCCGGCAAAAACTTTCTTTCCTTTATAACCGCCTTGAGGTATCAAGGTAAGGGTTGTTGTACGGGCAATTCCATAAGGAGTGCTCATTCCCTCTTGCACATCTTCGTAACTGGCATTCAAGTCATGAGCAACATTATCATAATGGCGCAAGTCCATCGGTTCAGCATCCGGACTCCATATCCATGCGGTAAGAGTAGCCACTGAAGTTTTTGCACCCGAGATTTCAATAGAAGACGGATAAGACTGCCAGAAATCATGTAACCCAAGTCCCATGCCTCCGGTTATATCTCCGGCAAAGGCATAACCATCACTACGTGTACCGGAAAAAGTACCTATCCAAGGATTATTATCATTGGCACGTTTACGGATTGAAAATGCATCCGCTGTTAGTTGGGACAGACGATAGCTGTCCCAAGAAACCCAATGATCAAGCAAAGCACGGTTCTTTTCGTCAAAAGCTTCATAAGGAGGAATGCGTTTTCCTTCCATCTGCTGTTGCTGTAACAGAGATTCTCCCTCTCCTGTTTTATCCAATGTAAGTATGCGTCGTCCCACCAAAGGCTGAACGGGCTCGCTCCATACTCCACCATCGGCACAAGAAAAAGCTACATGGCGATTGTATAAAGCCTCACGCATAGGAACATCAAAACGAACTCCTAAAGCACGAATGAAATCTTTGTTCTGATCTCCGTCATATACAAAGCTATGCACCATTCTCACTTGTTCACTGCCACCATAAAAATAAAGCCGTACCACAAAGGGTAACCACTCACGACCATTCGAACTTTTGTGTACCCCTTCCAATTTAACAAGCGCACGCACAGAACCGACACGCTCTACAGTCACAGATTTCAGTTCTCCTATATAATTAGTGAAAGAAACTTGAGAAGAACTTTCAAGTACTGGTTCACTCTGCGTATGACATATAAGCCTAGCCTTTTCTCCAACTTTCACACCTTTATATAACAGACTATCTATCAAAAATTCGCCCTGATGAGGTATATATGCTGAAATGATTCCAGTAGAAATATAAACACCCTGTGATGTTTCTGTAACAGAAACGGACTTCTTTTTATCTGTATCCGGCTGTTTGAATGTCGCTTTAGATTTCTTTACCACCTTTTCCAGAATCAGTTTTTCTGTTCCGGCAGGAATAACTCCCGCTATTCCTCCCCACTTTACAGAACCATCCGGCCAATAAGCCAAAGTCCAAGTATCAACAGGAATATCCTCACCATTCTCAGCAGATAGCCGTAACTTGTTTTCTGGAAAAACTTCCCCTTCATCAAAAGGCACCCCGAAACTTACAGCCTTATCCTGCCGGGGAGTCTCACCAATCCATTGCAATGGAACAGTAGTCGCTCCTTGCGATGAGCATTCATAGCTGAAATTTGTGATACGAGTACGCGACAAGGTAGTACGAAAGCCAAACCAGCCTTCCCGTAACGGTTCAGCATCCCTGAAGTCCACCAAGCGCTCACCGTCTATGTAATAACTAACCCTATTGTTCTCGTTGGTTATCTTGATATGGTACCAATGATTCGGCTTCAGCAAATGTCCGGCATCCGTATATTCCTTTAGAATAGCAGGACGGGCTTTAGGATTTATAATACCCGATTCATCCCCATCATAACGACGGAAACGTGTAGTGGAGTTATGATTACCACCATATCCCAAATAGTAAAGTTGTAAAGAATAACAATTCAAGAATATACCACTACGCCATTTTTCACGCTTCCATAAATTATCGGGATATTGAGGGTCTGATGCCATCCAGAAGCAGTTCAAATCACTCAGACGATCTCCATCCGACTCCACTACCACGCATGCATCATATTCAATGGTCACTTTCCCACTCATCTTCTCTTTTCTCCAAAGAGTCAATCCCTTGGGAGATACTATCTCAGCGGTATCTCCATGAAACGTCACTTTATAATCTGGCGATTCCGATTCAACCTTCCAATATTTAGTAAACTGACGGGAGTTCAAACCGGATACTCTATTATCCTGTGCCTTTGACGTAAAGACAGCTAATAGAAACAAAAACAGAAACAGATTTTTCATATAATGTTGTTTTATATTCATTTACTTTAAAAAGTTTTTTAACGGACAGTCCGTAGCTTTCAGCCCGTCAGCAATACTTCGGGCATTCATACGGGCACCCTTCAAAGAGGTATGGGTATGGTCATGGTTGAAATACTCTCCTACTACACGCAAACCTTGATTGTATCCCATATCCTGGAGTTTATCTCCTGATATCTTGTTCAAATCTATAAAATAAGCCCCGGTTGCTTCCGCCGCTTCACGCGTCCATTTACCAAAAGAATTTGTATTGCGTTCTATCTCACCATTATCAAACTTATTGCGAGGTGTATGACTCAGGACAATAGGAACAGCTCCCTTTTCTTTTACATCTATAATAAACTTACGCAAATACCAGCCGAAAGAATAAACCACTTGGTAGCTGCCGGTTTTCTCCATTTTGAAGACCTTGCTTTCATTTCCCGAACCGGGTAATTCCGCACGCGCT
>CAKUYM010000446.1 GCA_934716785.1 uncultured Bacteroides sp.
TTGGTAGGGGTTGCCTTTCCCGACTATCGTATCCGTCTGCGATTCAATCTGTTTCTCTTGTGATATTTCATAGGTACTGCTGCCCGATGCTACGACGGGGAGTTGGCATAGAAACACAATGGCAATACTCAAAACAAATCCTTTCATACCTAATTATATACTTTTGTCATACTGTCGGTCACAAAAGTAAAAGGCAATTTTGCAGACATTTTGAATTTCGGTCACTGTTTACTTAACTGCACGATGAAATAATGCCGATTCTCTTCAAATTTATATGTTATCGTCCATCCGTGAAAATCGCAGATCGCCTTCACGATTGAAAGCCCCAAGCCGTTGCCCACAGTTTTTGCATCACCGGGACGGAAGCGGCGGAACAGTTCGGAAACGGGAAGCGACTGTCCGTCGTCAGAGGGGTTGCTGACCGTGAGGTGGTCTTCGTAGAGCGAGAGGACGACCTCTCCGTCGGAAGTGTGCGTATGGCGGATGGCATTCGTTATGAGATTATTCAGCAGACTTTCCAATAAAATGATGTTGGCACATAACGGAACGACTTGTTGCCGCCGGTCGCGAAACGAGATCTTCACTTCCTTCTGCAAGGCACCATATGCTGCCAATAGCTTGTTGATACAGCTCCCCGGATCTACACTTTCCATCTTCGTATATTGCGCATTCTCAATCTTGGCAAGTAGCAGCAGGCTGCGGTTCAGATGCTCCATGCGGGTGTTGAGCTCGTACAAGTCGGCAATGATGCGCATCGTCCGTTCGTCCGGTTCTTCTTGCAGCAACAGGTCGAGTTTGCTGCGTACGATGGCAAGAGGTGTTTGCAACTCATGCGAAGCATTCTCGGTAAACTCCTTCTGAATCCGGAACGTCTCTTTGTCTTTCTCCATCAGCCGTTTCAGTGAATGGTTGAGGCGGGCAAACTCCTTGACATTCGTTTTTGTAAAATTGGGAATATCGCTGTGTGCCAGATTGAACTGCTCCGTCTTCTTTAGTGTGTCATCGAAAGGATGCCACAGTCGCCGTGTGATGAAACGCATTGTGATGAACATAGAAATGCTGATAACAAGGAAGATAAGTATGAATTGCAGCATCACTCCCGCCATGATGTCCTGCTCCAAGTCCAGAGGCGGAATATCCTTTCCCTGTCCGATGGCTTCGATGATGTCTATCATATCCTCCGCGTAGAAGTGCTTGGTAAGCAGATAAAAAAGCGGAGTTGCCAGCACGAATATGCTTACCGTGCAGATGACAAACAACGACAACGTTTTTGATAATAAGCTCTTCATTCTGTTTTTCTATCTATCTATCTATTTATTTTATCTATATCTATCTCTATCTATTTGTTTACCTATCTATTTATTCTTCAATCGTCCATTTGTATCCCGTTCCGTAATAAGTCTTGATGCAATCTGCTGCCCCTGCATTGGCCAGTTTGGCTTTCAGGTTCTTGATATGTGCATATACGAAATTGAAATCATCCATCATGTCGGCAATATCACCGCTGAGATGTTCGGCCAATGCGCTTTTGGACACTACGCGACGACGGTTCTCGATGAGAAATAGCAAAAACTCGTATTCCGTCTTAGTCAGGTCGAGCATTGTACTCTCCACCGTCACCGTCTTACTGAGCAGGTCGATGCTTATCGCTCCGTTTTGCAGAAGATTGTTGTTGTTGAAACATTTTCTTCTCAACAAGGCGAAAATCCGCATACTTAGTTCGGGCAGATGGAACGGCTTGGCTAAGTAATCGTCAGCGCCGAGCCGCAATCCTTCCACTTTATCGTCCAGTGAATCTTTTGCCGACACGATGATAACTCCGGTTTGTGGCGATTGCTGCTTGATCCTCTTCAGAATGTCCAGCCCGCTACCACCGGGCAGCATCAAATCGAGCAGGATGCAGTCATAATCGTAGATACCGACTTTCATTATTGCCTCGTCAAAGGAGAAAGCCTGTTCGCACAAGTAGTCTTCCCGGTTGAGGAAGCTGACAATCCCGTTAGACAATTCCCGTTCATCTTCTATTATCAGTAATTTCATACCTTATTATCAGTCGTTTTATTTCTTAATAAACAGTACTCTCGTTTCTTATAAACAGTGATTTCATTCTTAATAAACGATAGTTTCCTTCTTTATGAAGGATGAAACAAACCAATTGCAAATTTAATGGTGAATCGCAAATTTAATGGTGAATCCTGTAGAAAGTTTGAAGATAGGCATTTTCTTTCAAAATTATTCGAATATTGCAGTGATATTTCCTATCTTTGCCGCGCAAAAAGAATAAAAAAGACATTTGATGCCGTGAATAGCGGTCGTGTATTCTAGAACACCACGTAAAAAACAGGAGTTATGAAAGAAAAAGTATCTGTACCTTTTATGCTGCTTGGTATTCTTTTTAATGTATGCCTTATAGCAGCCAATCTTCTTGAGACGAAAGTAATCCAAATCGGTAGCTTGACCGTAACAGCGGGATTATTGGTTTTCCCTATCTCTTACATTATTAATGACTGCATCGCCGAAGTATGGGGATTCAAGAAAGCGCGTTTGATCATTTGGAGCGGTTTTGCCATGAATTTCTTTGTGGTTGCCCTTGGGCTGATAGCGGTTGCCATTCCTGCCGCTCCTTTCTGGGAAGGCGAAGAGCATTTTGATTTTGTGTTCGGCATGGCACCCCGTATTGTGGCAGCCAGTCTGATGGCTTTCTTGGCGGGCTCATTCCTCAACGCGTATGTGATGAGTAAGATGAAGATAGCCAGTCAGGGGAAGAACTTTTCTGCCCGTGCCATTTGGTCGACAGTGGTAGGCGAGACAGCCGATTCGTTGATCTTCTTCCCGATAGCATTTGGCGGAATCATTGCTTGGCAGGAATTGCTCGTTATGATGGGACTTCAAATCGTACTGAAATCCATGTACGAAGTGATAATCCTTCCGGTCACTATCCGTGTGGTGAAAGCAATCAAGAGGATAGACGGCAGCGATGTTTATGATACCGGAATATCCTACAATGTGTTGAAAATCAAAGATATTTAAATAATATTGTATGAATAGAAAAGCAGCATTAGTCGTGTTCAGTGGCGGGCAGGACTCTACCACCTGTCTGTTTTGGGCAAAGCGCAACTTCAAGAAGGTGTATGCTCTGAGTTTTCTGTATGGCCAGAAACATAAGAAAGAGGTGGAACTTGCACGGGAGATAGCCCGTAAAGCAGAAGTGGAATTTGATGTGATGGATGTATCCTTCATCGGGCAATTGGGACACAACTCATTGACCGACACCACGATGGTGATGGATCAGGAAAAACCGGCAGATAGCGTTCCCAATACTTTTGTGCCGGGGCGCAACTTATTCTTTCTGAGTATCGCCGCAGTGTATGCTCGCGAGCGTGGCATCAATCATTTGGTGACAGGCGTTTCCCAGACAGATTTCAGCGGTTATCCCGATTGCCGCGATGCATTTATTAAGTCGCTCAATGTGACATTGAACCTTGCCATGGACGAACAATTCGTAATC
>CAKUYM010000447.1 GCA_934716785.1 uncultured Bacteroides sp.
CTATTGCCCTGTTAGCGACAAACAATGGTGAGTTATGGGATTATGTACCTATCGGTACAGGCAAGGGACAACCGATTTCAAATAAGCCGTTACCTATTATCGCCATAACAACTACCGCCGGAACTGGTTCAGAAACGGACGGTTGCGGCGTGATAACCAAAGAAACCACCAATGAAAAGGCATTCATTATGCACCCGGCATTATTTCCATATCTTGCTGTCGTCGATGCAGAACTGATGCTTTCCGTACCACCACTGTTTACCGCTTTTCAAGGATTTGATGCGTTGTTTCATAGCGTAGAGGGCTTCATTGCCGCCAGTGCAAACCTTGCCAGCGATATGAACGCACGTGAAGCCATCCGCAACATTGCCGAATATTTGCCCCGTGCCGTTAAGGACGGCTCCGATTTGGAAGCACGTACCCGTGTAGCTTTCGCTAATACATTATCGGGAGCAGTAATGACACTTACCTTACTTACCAGCGAACACGGGTTAGAACACGCATTATCAGCCTATCATCCGAATTTACCTCACGGAGCCGGACTGATTATGATAAGCAAGGCGTATTTCAGTTATTTCGTGAACCGTCATGCTTGCGATGACCGTTTTGTAGAACTTGCACGCCTGTTAGGTATGTCCGAAGCCAATAAACCCGAAGATTTTATCACTGCACTTGTCCGCCTGCAAGAAGCCTGCGGCGTAGCCGATTTAAAAATGTCTGATTACGGTATAATGCCCGATGAGTTCGGGAAATTCATGCGCAACACCCGCGAAGTAATGGGCATCATGTTCACAGCAGACCGTGTACAAATGTCTGATGAGGATATTGTGCAGATTTTCGCAGAATCATATCGATAAGAATTTAGTATGAGCAATAAAAATATATCCCGGCGTGAAGCTCTCAAAAAAATGGGAGTTTTCGCCGCAGGTGCAGCATTGAGTACAAGCGGACTTACTGCTGCAAGTAATCTCAATTTGAAAAGTGACAAGAAAATGAAAGTACTGGCAATTAATGGAAGCTCACGAAAAGACGGCAATACGGCAGATATGCTGAATTTGGTCTTGGCAGAGATAGAAAAAGAGGGACATAAAACAGAGTTGATTCAGTTGGCAGGCAATACGATAAATCCCTGTAAGGCATGTTTTGCTTGTGAAGGAAAGGGCAATTGTGTTTTTGACAATGATATTTTCCACGAACTCTATACTAAAATGACCGAAGCTGATGCTATATTGTTAGGTTCCTCTACCTATTCAGCCGATGTTTCCTCCACATTGAAAGCAGTAATCGAAAGAGCAAGTGTAGTGAGTGATACCAATCCGGGAATGTTCCGCCACAAAGTGGCAGGAGCAGTGGCAGTGGCACGGCGTGCAGGAGCAATGAACACTATCGACACAATCAATCATTTCTTTCTAAATAAGGAAATGTATCTTGTTGGCTCTACTTATTGGAACATTGCCTACGGTCGCCTGCCCGGAGAAGCTCTAAAAGATGAAGAAGCAGTTACCAACATGAAAAACCTCGGACAAAATATAGCGTGGCTATTGAACCATTTTAAGTAGGATACAATTTCCTTTTACAAAGAAAATGCCTTTAGAATCAGATTAAAGGCATTAATTATAAAGTTATTGTGAGCGAATATTACATGAAAAATACAAGTCTTTTAATGAAATCATTTTCAGATGAAATAATATTTAAAATTAATACAGAGATAGAAGCATCCTGTACAGATAGTGACATATCTTCTGATAAGGCTCTGTATATGATTGATTTCATCAGACCATTGTTTGAAGAGTTAAGAGAGTATATACATAAATATAACTTTCGGGATAATGAGGAAGAGATAGACTTCTTTAAAAACAGTAAACCATTAATTCTAAGCAAATTAATATACTATAACGATATTTATACGCTTGAATTGAGAAAGCCTAATGGTAATAAAGAAGTAGTTAAGGAGTATTACAAGAAAAAACAGACTGCAATAACAGATTTCTGCAATAATAATCTTGATTTTTACCAGTATTATCGCTCCAAAGCGACACATTTAGACCGATACTATTTTCTTAGAGGGCATGAGAACTACAAGTTGTGTCATAATTGTGGGCTATTGGACAAAGATCCTTTGTTTTCTACCTGCTGTGACCATAGAGTAGCCAAGATGTTGGCTTATGATATGCTGGAAATTTACCTGCAACAGCGTTTACAAGACGTAGAAAGGATAGAAGTAGTAGAAACCAGTCGGGCTTCTCTTCCTGATAATCCATTTCGATGGACGGGTACTAAGGTCGCTGCCATTGAATTAGGATATGCCATATTTGCTGCCGGAGTGCTGAATAATGGAAATGCCGATATAAAGGAAATAATGACCTATATAGAAGCGTCTTTCAAAATAGACTTAGGTGATTACTACCGTACTTATCTCACCATCAGGGAACGCAAAAGGAATAGAACAGCCTTCCTTAACAGCTTAATAGAAAAACTTCTTCGGAAGATGGACGAAAACGACAATTAATCTCCCTTTAAGGATCAGCAGTAACCAGCCCTGTGTTCTTAGCAAAGTTTATAATCGTGCGGAAACGCTGTATAAACTTCATCGCTGTGTTGTGGCTGCATCCATGATGTTTTTTGATGTACAACAGGAAATTATCAATGAACACAACATTTATCTCTTTGATAAGCATATCCGAAACCGAATACTTGAACTTCATGAACTCGATAAGACGTTTCTTTGTCAGCTCATAGCGTGAATACGTCTTGTCGGTAGTGTTCATCTTTACCTTTTGAAGATATTGCTCGTTGTGCATCTCAAAGAACTCAATTAAGGTTTTACCCCGTTCAATCTTACCTAAAAAGGCGTTTTTTACCCGTTCAGAGGTCACATAACCGTCTTGCTCCAATAGAGCATGGTAATGTTGGTGTACGGTGCTACGGATGCTGTCTAACATTGAATTGATACTTGCAGCTTCGGCACTTCTGCCGGAAGCCTTTCCTGTACTTACATTCCAGTTGGCGGGGTTTATTTCCATTTGTGTGTTGAACTGCGACACAATTTGGTCGATGGTGATACGCGCGATAATTGGTGCATTACCGTTCTTCTTCGCTGCATTTCGCTTGACGAAAAATAGGAGCTTGAAAGTAGTCCTCATAATCTCATTTTTTTTGGTTGCAAAATTAATTTTATTGATTGTAAATGAGATATTTGCAGGGTAGACAAATGTGGACAGAGGTTAGCCATTTTGGGACATTCCGTGACTTATTTTTCCATGCTTTTGTATTGGTCACGAATTGGTCATAGAAGTGTGTCTTTTCGTGACCTTTTGTTGTCTTTGGTCACGGACATATACAAAGAAAAAACTCCTACAATACCTTGATATTGTAGGAGTTGTCTTCTTTAAGTCTTGTTTTGACTTGTCTTTCAGTGATCCGCCTGGGGCTCGAACCCAGGACCCCAACATTAAAAGTGTTGTGCTCTACCTGCTGAGCTAGCGAA
>CAKUYM010000448.1 GCA_934716785.1 uncultured Bacteroides sp.
CGTCATGAGTGATCGCTGTCGCTATATCAATCATCTCGAATTCGTACTTGAAGGCGGGTCCATCGAAAGCGACGGCAAAGGTACGATTCTCACGACCAGCAAATGTCTGTTGTCTCCCAACCGGAACGACCATCTTAACCGGGTGGAAATAGAAGAGTATCTGAAATCAACCCTTCATGTCTACCGGGTTCTTTGGTTGGACTACGGCTATCTCGCAGGTGACGATACCGACAGCCACATCGACACCTTGGCTCGTTTTTGTTATTATGACACCATTGCTTATGTGAAGTGTGAGGACAAGGAAGATGAGCATTACGAAGAACTGCACGCTATGGAGGAGCAGTTGAAAACTTTCCGCACCCTCAAGGATGAGCCTTACCGCTTGCTTGCCTTGCCTATGCCGGATAAGATCGAAGTGGACGGTGAACGCCTGCCTGCTACATATGCCAACTTTCTGATTATGGACAAAGCTGTGCTTTACCCGACCTACAATCAGCCGGAAAACGACCGGAGGGCGGGAGAAGTCTTACAGGAAGCATTTCCCGGACGGCAGATAGTCGGTATCGACTGCCGTGCCTTGATCAAGCAACACGGTTCTCTGCACTGTGTCACCATGCAGTATCCGATGGGAGTTATCAGATAATAGATTTTAAAATACATACATTCATCATGAGAAAGATAAAAGTAGGGCTTATCCAACAAGCCAACACGCCAGATATCCGAGTGAACCTGATGAACCTTGCCAAAAGCATTGAGGCTTGTGCCGCACATGGCGCACAGCTCATCGTACTTCAGGAATTGCACAACTCGCTTTATTTCTGCCAGACGGAAAATACGAATCTGTTCGATCTTGCCGAACCTATCCCCGGCCCTTCTACGGGATTCTACTCTGAGCTGGCGGCAGCCAACAAGGTGGTTCTTGTGACTTCCCTTTTCGAAAAACGCGCACCGGGACTTTACCATAACACAGCCGTCGTATTTGACCGGGATGGAAGTATTGCCGGCAAATACCGGAAAATGCATATCCCCGACGACCCTGCTTATTACGAGAAATTCTACTTTACCCCCGGAGATATAGGCTTCGAACCGATTCAGACTTCACTGGGCAAATTGGGAGTATTGGTGTGCTGGGATCAATGGTATCCGGAAGCTGCCCGTCTGATGGCGCTGAAAGGTGCCGAACTGTTAATCTACCCCACTGCCATCGGTTGGGAAAGCAGTGATACGGATGAGGAGAAAGCACGCCAGCTCAATGCGTGGATAATATCACAACGCGCCCATGCCGTGGCAAACGGACTTCCTGTGATCTCCGTCAACCGTGTCGGACACGAGCCTGATCCGTCCGGACAGACCAACGGTATTCTATTCTGGGGTAACAGCTTCGTGGCAGGTCCGCAAGGTGAATTCCTGGCACAGGCAGGAAATGACCGTCCAGAAAATATTGTAGTGGAAGTCGATATGGAACGCTCGGAGAATGTACGCCGTTGGTGGCCATTCCTGCGCGACCGCCGCATTGACGAATACGAAGGGCTGACAAAACGCTTCTTGGATTAAATCCCCAAGAATAGAAAGTGCCCCATTAAGGGCTGAATTTGCTGTAAGCCCTTTCTCTTTCTATATACTTTGAAATTAGGACTAATCCGACAAAAGATTGGTTGGCAGGATTCCTATTTGAACGTCAGCTTCTTATTAGCCAAGAAGTTGGCACCTCCATAAATGAATAAGCCTAAGAACTGCGCTAAATATTCATTAACGTCCAGTCCCTCCACTAATAAAACAAGGAATAGGAATTGTGCCGTATAAGCCATTCCGAAAGCAGAACAAAAGAGCAGTATCTGTTTCCAGAGACTGTTCTTTTTGTTCTCTACAGGGAATATCCAGTATTTGCACCAAATGAAGTTATGAGTCTGAGCTATCACGTACGCTGTTATATTGGCCACCAAATAGTCACCGTTGAATGATAAATTCTTCATCATCAGCCATACGACCAATGCCACGATGATGGCATTCATCGTACCGATTACTATAAAACGGAATATGCGTACAGACTCTTTCACTCTCCCTCTTTGGTGTCAACTATCAAATTCAGTTCATCAAGCTGAGTCTGGTCAATCGCAGACGGTGCATCCAGCATCACGTCACGACCGGAATTGTTCTTCGGGAACGCAATGCAGTCGCGGATAGAATCCAAACCGGCAAACAAAGATACCCAACGGTCAAGACCGTATGCCAAACCGCCATGAGGAGGCGCACCGTACTTGAAGGCATTCATCAGGAAGCCGAACTGTGCCTCTGCCTTCTCCGGTGTGAAGCCAAGAATTTCGAACATCTTCGCCTGCAATTTAGCATCATGGATACGGATAGAACCGCCACCCACTTCAACACCGTTGACCACCATGTCATAAGCATCGGCACGTACCGCTGCCGGATCGGTATTCAACAATGGAATATCCTCTTCCTTCGGATGCGTGAACGGATGGTGCATGGCCATCAAACGTCCTTCTTCCTCGCTCCACTCAAACATCGGGAAGTCGACCACCCAAAGACAAGCAAACTTATTCTTGTCACGCAATCCCAACTGAGAGCCCACTTCCAAGCGGAGCTCGCAAAGCTGCTTACGTGTTTTCATCGCATCATCTCCGGATAAGATCAGGATCAAATCACCCGGTTTAGCCCCGAATGCTTCTTTCATCTGCTGAAGCACTTCCTGCGTATAGAACTTATCGACACTTGATTTTACCGTGCCGTCTGCTTCCACACGGGCATATACCATACCTTTCGCACCAATCTGAGGTTTCTTCACGAACTCGGTCAAGGCATCCAGTTGCTTGCGAGTATAGGTGGCAGCACCCTCGGCACAGATACCGCCAATATAGGCAGCATTATCAAATACAGAGAATCCATGACCTTTCATGATATCCATCAGTTCAACGAACTTCATGCCGAAACGCAAGTCAGGTTTGTCACTGCCATAATACTTCATGGCATCAGCCCAAGCCATCCGTTGGAACGGTTCGGCCAGTTCTACACCGCGCAGAGTCTTGAACAGATGTTTTGCCATTCCTTCGAATGTAGTGATTACATCTTCCTGCTCTACAAAACTCATCTCACAGTCTATCTGCGTAAATTCCGGCTGACGGTCGGCACGTAAGTCCTCGTCACGGAAACATTTGGCAATCTGGAAATAGCGGTCAAAGCCCGATACCATCAGCAATTGCTTCAAGGTCTGCGGTGACTGCGGCAGTGCATAGAATTGTCCCGGATTCATACGTGACGGAACGACAAAGTCGCGGGCACCTTCCGGAGTGGAACCGATAAGAACCGGAGTCTCCACTTCGATAAAACCAAGGCTATCGAGATATTTGCGGACCTCGATTGTCATCTTATGACGTAGTTCCAAATTGGAGCGAACGGCATTACGGCGTAAGTCCAGATAACGGTATTTCATACGAATATCATCACCGCCATCAGTATTGTCTT
>CAKUYM010000449.1 GCA_934716785.1 uncultured Bacteroides sp.
CGTTGGACAAACAGCAAGGACTTCTGCTTCTGGGATACCCCGCTGATGGAGCTGAGAGAAAAGAAAATCGGCTTGGTAGGACTGGGAAATACCGGATACACAACTGCACGTGTCGCCATCGGCTTTGGGATGCAAGTATATGCATTTACCTCAAAATCACACTTCCAGTTGCCACCGGAAATCAAAAAGTTGGATTTAGACCAGTTATTCAGCGAATGTGATATTGTGAGTCTGCACTGCCCGCTTACTCCCGATACACGCGAAATGGTGAATGCGCGCCGTCTTGCCATGATGAAGCCGAATGCTATCCTAATCAATACCGGTCGAGGTCCGCTTATCAACGAACAGGACTTGGCGGATGCGCTGAACAACGGCAAGATTTATGCAGCCGGAGTAGATGTGCTTTCTACAGAACCGCCTCACGCAGACAACCCGCTGCTGACTGCAAAGAACTGCTACATCACCCCGCATATTGCATGGGCAACCCAAGAAGCCCGCGAACGCTTGATGAATATTGCAATCAGCAATGTACAAGCATACATCGCCGGAACACCGGAAAATGTAGTAAACCGTTAATGAGCTGTCAATGAGCAGCTAATAAACTATTAACGAACGATTAACGAATAATCAATAATGGACGATTAACAGAATAACCGTATCCAATATAATGCAAAGAATAAACGGTGGACAATGCTGCGCTCGACTTGCCAGTTTGCCCACCGTTTGACTTATCCCCCCGGTTTGATTTTACACCATTTATATCTGTCAATCAATTTTCATAGTTGTCAATCACTTTATAACAACCATCACTTTATAGCTACCAATTTATAGCTGCCAATTTATAGCTGTCAATCACTAATCATTCCAGCCATCCTTATATCTTCAATCACCAATCGTCAATTGTTAATCCGTCAATAAGAATGCCCGCCTTCGTCCATCTCTTTCTCCGTAATCTTATGACGGTCGATGCTACGCCAAGCATAAAATATATAGGCTATTACAAACGGCACGAGGATAGAGACATAAGCCATTGTTTCCAAAGTAAACTTACTGGAACAGCTATTAGCCAAGGTCAGCGAACTTTGCAAATCTGTATAAGACGGATAATAAGCCGTGTTATTGTATCCTGCCACCAACAATAAAGACAAGACTGTGAGCACCGTACCGATGCCTGCAAACCAGACACCTTTATCGAAAGTCTTTTTAAGCAATGTCTTTCCGATGCCGAACAGCACCAGAACAACTCCTATCAGAAACAAGATAAGAACCACCGGCATTTCGACAAAGTTAATGAAGTATTTGAAAGGTTGCATATAAATCTCCTGCGTATTAGGATTCACCGCAAAGCCATCGGAAACTAATGTACGAATTACAAACGACAAAAAGAATACAAGAAACAAGATTGCATTATTCCGTACAGCACGCCGGCACTTGTCCGTCAATTCCTTGTCTGCTATATTATTAATAAAGTATAGCGCTCCCAACACACGAGCCAAGAAGAATACAGCCAATCCCAATATCACATTCCATATATCGGTCAGCGCATCCAACCCATGCCAACCGTTTCCCCAATGACTGATAACCGGCATAACGGTATCCGTCATATTGGCTTTATTGATATAGAAATCAGAACCCGTAAAGAAAGTAGCCACCGCTCCGCCAAGCAACAAGGGCCCCACTACCCCGTTTATCACCAAGAAAGTCTGATATGTCTTCTTACCCAACAGATTGCCCGCCTTACTTTGAAACTCATAGCTGACGGCTTGCAATACAAAGCTGAAAAGAATAATCATCCATAGCCAATAAGCCCCACCGAAACTGGTACTATAGAACAACGGGAAGGAGGCGAAAAAAGCGCCACCGAAGGTTACCAACGTAGTAAATGTAAATTCCCATTTGCGTCCGGTAGAGTTCACCATCATTTTACGTTGTTCCTCCGTCTTGCCGAGACAGAACAGCAATGAATTACCGCCTTGCACAAACAATAGAAATACAAGGATAGCTCCTAACAAGGAGACGACAAGCCACCAATATTGTTGTAGAAATATATACATAATGTCTTTACTATTAAGGGTTAATTATTTGTATTATCTTCCATTTCCGGCCCTTTCTTGATGGCCTTTACCATAATTCCTGCACCAGCAATCAGCATTACCGTAAATAGAAGCAGGAAGATAAAGAAGGTAATCTGTACGGAACTCACATCCAATTTGGAGATAGCCACCGATGTGGGCAGCATATCCCGAATAGCCCACGGCTGGCGGCCACACTCGGCAACCACCCATCCGGCTTGTCCGGCAATATATCCTAAAGGAATGGTCAATAGAGCCATCCAATGCATCCAACGCATCTTGCTCAAATCTCTTTTATAGACAAAGAAAAGAACCGCAATAAAGAAAAGGATGAAGTATCCGCCCAAAATTACCATTACACGGAATGCGTAGAAGTTCAGGGGAACATTCGGAACCAATTGGTTTACATCTTTAATATATCCGTAGCCGAAATAAGGAATATTCTCCTGTAATACTTTGTAAGCCACTTGCGCATCCTCTTCGTGCCTTGCACTCTTTGCCGCACGATAGGCAGCCAAGGCACTGATTGCCGTTTTTCCCCGTTCTATCTTCTCGGCAGCCGGAATAGCTCTCGTGCCGTCTTTCATCTCATAACCGCCCTCGATGATATTCGCAATGCCGGGCACGTAGCCGTCTACATCGCGTTCGGCAAGGAGAGAAAGCATGCCCGGTATTTCAATACGGAAGAGGAACGGTTCCTTTCCATCATTATACGTCTTCTTTTCGGGATTCAGTATACCGATTCCCACCAATCCGGTATTCGTACCGCCCTCATACAAACCTTCCACAGCCGCCAATTTCATGGGCTGCGTCTGTGCGATTTGGTAACCGGAGCCATCGCCTGTCCACGCTGACAACAACGATGCAATCAGTCCGTATATTGCACCAATCTTAATACTGGCAAACGCAAACTCGCTGTTGCGTTTCTTCAGCAAATACCAACAACTGACACCGACCACAAAGATGGCGCCAAGTACCCAGCCGGACAATACGGTATGGAAGAATTTATTAACGGCAACGGGCGAAGTAGCCACCGCCCAAAAGTCGACCATCTCATTACGAACGGTATCCGGATTGAATTCCATCCCCACAGGATGCTGCATCCATGCATTGGCTACAAGAATCCACCAAGCTGAGATAGTGGCTCCCAGCCCCGTCAGCCAAGTAGAAGCCAAGTGGAAACGCTTGCTTACTTTTCCCCATCCGAAGAACATCACGGCTATAAACGTGGCTTCCATAAAGAATGCCAAAATACCTTCGATAGCCAACGGGGCACCGAAAATATCTCCCACAAACCAAGAATAATTGCTCCAGTTTGTGCCAAATTCAAACTCAAGAATCAAGCCGGTTGCCACACCAATGGCAAAGTTTATGCCGAAAAGCCTCATCCAGAACTTAGCGG
>CAKUYM010000450.1 GCA_934716785.1 uncultured Bacteroides sp.
GTATCGAGACACTGTACGAATTCGGTACTGCCGACCAGCACAGCCGCTTCATCCCTCGCATATGCCAAGGCGAAACGATGTCTATGGACTTGACCGAACCGGATGCCGGTTCAGACCTGCAATCAGTTATGCTGAAGGCTACTTACAGCGAAAAAGACGGATGCTGGTTGCTGAATGGTGTAAAACGTTTCATCACGAACGGTGATGCAGATATCCACCTCGTACTGGCACGTTCGGAAGAAGGAACAAGAGACGGTCGCGGACTTTCCATGTTCATCTATGACAAACGTCAGGGTGGCGTAAACGTTCGCCGCATCGAGAACAAGCTCGGTATCCACGGCTCGCCCACTTGCGAATTGGTATATAAAAATGCCAAAGCCGAACTTTGCGGTGACCGCAAACTCGGTCTGATCAAGTACGTAATGGCCCTGATGAACGGTGCCCGCCTGGGTATTGCAGCGCAATCCGTAGGTTTGAGCCAAGCTGCCTACAATGAAGGACTGGCTTATGCCAAAGACCGCAAGCAGTTTGGAAAAGCAATCATCGAATTCCCGGCAGTATACGATATGCTTGCCATCATGAAAGGTAAATTGGATGCAGGACGTGCGTTGCTGTATCAGACAGCGCGCTACGTGGACATTTACAAAGCACTGGACGACATCGCCCGCGAACGTAAACTGACTCCGGAAGAGCGTCAAGAGCAGAAGAAATATGCCAAACTGGCAGATAGCTTTACTCCGCTCGCCAAAGGTATGAACTCCGAATATGCCAATCAGAATGCATACGACTGTATCCAGATACACGGTGGTTCGGGCTTCATGATGGAATATGCCTGCCAGCGCATCTACCGCGACGCACGCATCACCAGCATCTATGAGGGAACAACCCAGTTGCAGACCGTAGCCGCTATCCGCTACGTGACGAACGGCTCTTATCTTGCTACCATCCGCGAGTTTGAAACAATTCCTTGCGCACCGGAGATGGAACCGCTGATGTCTCGTCTGAAAAAGATGGCCGACAAGTTCGAAGCAAGCACCAATGCCGTAAAAGAAGCACAGAACCAGGAATTACTGGACTTCGTTGCACGCCGACTGATGGAAATGGCTGCTGACATCATCATGTGTCATCTGTTGATTCAAGATGCCGGCAAGGCTCCCGAACTGTTCTCCAAGTCAGCCCACGTATATTTAAATTATGCCGAAGCAGAAGTAGAGAAGCATGCCAACTTCATCGAAAAATTCGATAAAGAAGACCTCGCTTTCTATAGGAAGTAACAAACTCATTATCACATTAAAAAGAAGCATCCCTTCTATTGGAAGCGGATGCTTTTTTTATTTATTCTAAAACAAAATAAAGAAGACAATATGGCAGAAAATTTATTGATTAGTGCAGGAAGCAAAGAAGACAAATATCGCGAACTACTTCCACAGCTCCATGCCTTAGTTGGTACGGAAACGGATTTCATAGCCAACCTTGCCAATGTGGCAGCAGCTCTGAAGCAGACTTTCAATTTCTTTTGGACAGGCTTCTATATTGTAAAAGGAGACGAACTCGTATTAGGTCCGTTTCAGGGACCTATTGCCTGCACACGTATCCGCATCGGCAGAGGAGTCTGCGGCACGGCATGGAAAGAAGCACGCACTCTGATTGTTCCTGATGTAGAGCAGTTTCCCGGACACATTGCATGCAGTTCGGATTCAAAGTCGGAAATAGTAGTGCCGATAATAAAACAAGGAAAAGTCATCGGAGTATTGGATATAGACAGTGATTCGCCGGATAGTTTCGATACGATTGATGCCCGCTATTTGGAAGAAATTTGTACATACGTCAGATAATCCTTACCGTGCAGTTATCATGAAAAAAAACAGAGGCTCTGATTGGGTGAATCAGAGCCTCTGTTTTATATAAATAGACCCTCTGTTTGGTGCAAACAGAGCCTTCATTTTTTTACCACTCAGCATCTTCTATTTCCCGCTTGCGGTACAATAAAAGCTGCTTGCGGAGCGAATTCATTTCGCGCTGCATGTTCTCCATTCTTTCCAGCAAATGGTGAATGGCATCAATGCCCTCCATGTTGATGGACAAGTCATAATACATTCTGCTATAACGCTCCACACTCGGCAGTTCCGACAAAAGCAGGTAATGTTCGCCGCCCTCGGTATGTACGTTGATCAAGCCGCCTTCTTCCAGCATATCTATGAACGAAGGCTCAATATGACATTTGTGACAGTATTCACTGACAATAATTAATTCGGTCTGCATAGTACTCTCATTTTTTTAGTTCATACTCTGTAACTCACGGAACAACTCTTTCTGTCTGTCCGTCAGGTTCGTAGGAATCTTGACAGAGTAGGTCACAATCAAGTCACCGAATTGTCCTTCCTTCTTATAAACCGGGAATCCTTTGCCCTTCAGACGGACTTTCGCACCGTTCTGAGTTTCCGGCTTTATCTTCAGTTTCACTTTACCGTCCAATGTATCCACTACCTTTTCGCCACCCAATACGGCCGTGTAAAGGTCTACGTCCACATCTACGTACAAATCGTCGCCCAGGCGCTTGAACACCGGGTCTTCGGCTATGACGAAAGTGATGTACAGGTCGCCCGCAGGCCCGCCGTTTACACCTTCGGCTCCATATCCTTTCAGTTTAATCACTTGTCCGTCGGCCACACCGGCAGGGATAGTGATACGCACTTGCTTTCCATTGACTGTCAATATTTGTTTATGCGTCTGAGCAGCATCACGGAGAGACAGATGCAGTTCGGCATTAAAGTCCTGTCCGCGGAATCCCGCAGCACCTTGTCCCCGTCCGGCACGACGCCCGCCGAACATTGATTCAAAGAAATCGGAAAAACCACTGGCATTACCTCCGGAGAAGCCTTCGCCATCGGAGCTGTACCAATACGTTCCGTTACCGTCAGAGAACCCTTGTCCGCCACCGCCAAATCCACCGAAACCACCAAAGCCGCCGGCTTGTTGCTGCGCCCGCTTCTGTGCTTCGAATTCATCGGCATGCTTCCAATGTTCTCCGTACTCATCATACTTTTTACGTTTCTCAGGGTCGCTCAGCACTTCATTAGCTTCGTTGATTTCCTGAAACTTATCCTTTGCACTCGGGTCATTGGGATTCAGGTCGGGATGATATTTCCGGGCCAACTTACGAAAAGCCTTTTTGATATCGTCCTGAGAAGCACTTTTGTCAACTCCAAGAATCTTATAATAATCTATATAGGCCATGTTTTATGAATTTAATCGTTTATATATCATACAGCAAATAACACGCCAATTTTGTTTTTAGATGCCAATTTTAGCAAGTATTAAGAATAGTATAATACTTGGACACTCAATAGCCTATCCCCTTCTGCTTCAACATCCGGAAGTCCGGTTCCTTCATGCCCAAATCATCCAGCGGACGGGGTTCGTTATGGTCGTTCAAATAGACTCTCGGCCTCATCCGGTAAAATGGAGC
>CAKUYM010000451.1 GCA_934716785.1 uncultured Bacteroides sp.
TTTTATACGTATGTTCCTAATCATATCGATAGGAGTCGTATTGATCGTCTCCAACGTTCTACGATATAGAGTGGAACGGCTTATATTCAGTTTAGCTGCAAGAATGTCAACATTGAATCCTGTATTGGCAATGTTATCCTCAATGACTTTGGTTACACCAACTATAAATTTCTCATCATCAGAAGTTATCAGTACTTCCTTAGGATTAACGATTAACTCTTTCCTTATATGCTCTTTGATTGCATCTTGCATATTCTGTAATTGTTTGATACGTGTTTCAAGTGTAGAAATATCAAAGGGTTTAGTCATGAACATATCAGCGCCAACTTCGTATGCCTTATGCTCAATAACAGTGGTGGATAACGATGATATGAATATAACCGGAGTAACAGATAATTCTTGATGCGTTTTTATTTGACGACATATATCAAATTTGAAATCTTCTTCTTTTGTAATGTCGCATATAACAATAAATGGTCGCTTTTTCAACATAGGTTTTATTCCTGATGATTCTGGGATGATCTGTACATCAAATTGTTGAGTAAATACGCTTTTGATAAATAAATCGATCTCTGAATCTCCTTCAAACAGATATATAATAGGAAGGGGTTTATTTGCAGATGTTATTGATGCATTAACAAGGCTTCTTCGTGAACTATTGGTAGGTAGCAATGAGACGGATTTATTGTTATCCAAAGATTTCATTTCTTTTATGGAGTAATGCGAACTACCTAAGGATATTCCAAATGTATAGTTTAGTACCTTTTCGTTTTGTTTACTGTTAATCTGTAGTTCATTATGGTGCAGCTTTATATAGTCGTATGCGATGGAGAAGCGGGTATTTAAGTTACTGGTTTTCATTTCGAGTTGTTTATCCCTGGTAGACATAATCTCCACTTTCAACCTGTAGTCTTCAGAATCCAGTGTACATAATATTTCAATACATCCATTGTCTGAAGCATGCGCTATGGCATCTTCCATAATGTTATATAAAGCTATCTCTATCTTGGTCACATCTATGTATACCATCACTGTATCAATATTCGAATCGAATGAATTGGCGATCTGCTTTCCATTCATTTCGTCCAAAAATAAGTTGTAGATACCTTTAATGACTGGTAATACATCTACTTTAGAGAGTTGAAGCTCAGTCTGTCCCGAAGACACTTTCTTGAAATCAATTAGGTGTGATACCTGCTCCGATAGTTTGGAAACACTACGTGCCATTGTATATAGCATTTGTTTTGTATCCGCTTCCGGCATCTTATCAAAATTCTTCAGTAAATATTGCAGTGGAGCATAAATAAGAGTAAGCGGTACCTTTAATCCATAAGAAAGGTTAGTATAGTAATCTACTTTCCACTTGTTGAGAGCATCTCTTCGCCTAAGAATAAAACTGAGATTGTAGATTCTTGCAATCAAAGCCAAAATTCCCAATATGATAAAGGTATATATTATATAAGCCCACCAGCTTCTCCACGGTGCAGCTTCTATTATAATAGGAAGCGTTTTTATATTGTCCAGCCACATTCCCGAAGCATTAGTGGATTTAACTTTGAATGTATAATGTCCGGCTTCCAAGTTAGAATAAGATGCAAAGTGCCTTGAAGCATCGGTTATAATCCATTCGGTATCATAACCTTCAAGCATATACGCATACTCAATCTTCATGGGCTCTTTATAGTACATGGAGCTAAATGTAAGGGAGAATTGATGATCTTTATAAGAGAGGTGCAATGCTTTCGAACAGTTGATTTCTTTTGGCGTGTGTTTTGAATCTGCCAGAATCCGCATATTCATAATTTCTACATCTGATATATTGATATGGTGTTGGTAAGTGTCAAACTCTAATTTGGTTGGATTGAAGAAATTTAATCCGTTAACTCCCCCAATAAAAATTTCCCCAGTTTGATTTACACCAATTCCCAGAATATACCAAGTCTTAATAATGTTTTCAGTAACATTCAGTTCATAATAATAAGTGTTGTCGCTGAGGCTGATTTTATAAATGCCGTGCATACCTACCGCCCATATATTATCAAGGTGATCCTGAATGATACCTCCGATATAAGTATCTTTCCGTGAATAAGGGAACTCAACCTTTTCAAATGTATTTTTACCGGTTTTATATTGATATAAGCCATTTGAGGTGCCTACCCATATTCTATTGTGCTGGTCTATAAACAGTGCATTGATCCAAGTGTCTCCAAATAATTCTTTGGGATAAAGTATGATATTCGTAATTTGGAATTTATCATTTAATTTCAGACAGTACAACCCAAAATCATCAGAAGAAATCCACAAATTACCTCTTGCGTCACGGCTGATGGCTCTATGCCGTGCAATGATACTTGAAGGAAAATCAATTCGGGTAAATTTATTATTACTGGGATTGATAACGCCGACGCTTTCTGAAAATGCTAACCAAATATTGTTATTCTGATCTCTGAACGTAGAACGTACATACCTCATTCCGTATGCATTTAGGGTATCATTCAGTGTTTTATTATCATAGTATAGTTTCTTTTTAGTGTCGAAAAATTTAATGGTATTCTTTGTACTGACCAACAGTGTGTCTCCTTTATATTGAGTGATACATTGTATTTTATTGTTTGCCATCAGATCATTGGGATTTCTTGTATCCATGTATTGGTGGAAAGTATAATTTTGTTCGTCCACCCATTCGAGTTGGTTGATGCCATTTGAAGTAGCCAGCCACAACCGATTGTTATAGTCACAATAAATAGAAGAAATGATGTTACTGGAAGGTACATTCTGTTTGTGCTTATTGAATTTTACAGTATGGAAATTGCGTTTATCTTCTCCGTCATATAGAAAGAGTCCGTCTAATGTACATATCCAGATGTTATCGTAGCAGTCTTTATATATGTCAAAGATGGTATTTTTGAGATCGCTTTCTCTAAATTCATCCATCAGAAGATTATTCTTTAGAGCGAATATACCATTCTCATTTGCTTCACATACAGATATGCCAGAACCTCTTGTCCCAATCCATACTTGATCTTCGTATTCAAAGATAGACAATACTTCATGGTTGAAAGCTATGTGCTGCATATTGCTGATACCTTGTGTGGAAACTTCATCATAATTGCCATACAGTATTTCTTCTCCACGGCATATCCAGATGTTGTTGTATTTATCAAAGTATATTTTTGCAACTCTCTTGCCTGAATATACTTCTTCAACTTTCATCTTTCCATTAAGTCCAATGCTAATGGTTGACAATCCTGACTCCGTACCTATCCATATCTTCTGATTAGAATCAATAACCATACAAATGATATGATTATCCAATATACCTTGATGTATGACTGATCTGTTGATAAATTTCCATGAATGGTCGAATAAAAACACATCTTTGCTAGTCGCTACTATTTCATAATTTTCATTTGAACAATAGGAGATTATGTCTTTGTC
>CAKUYM010000452.1 GCA_934716785.1 uncultured Bacteroides sp.
CGACCATACCATCAGCAACACAATAAGTACGGCAACTCCGATAACCAGTCCGATAGATGCCTTAAACAAACCGGAAATGACAAAAATGACAAAAAGAGCCGCTATCATAATACGGATAACGATTGTTGACACCAACGGAGCCCGGTTAATACGGCTCTCATGCCACAAAGTCGTAAACTCTACCGAGTGGTTCTTCTTCACCATGATAGCCCTCAAGAAAGGAGCTATGCAGAGAATCGTAAATACCGCACCAAGCAATGATGCCCAGAAATGCGGCAGATTCGCCTTGAAGAAAGGTATGACAAAACGGAAAGAGAGTGCGATGATGGATATGCTGACAATAGAGTAAACTACGGTAATGCGCACCATTGCCCATATCAGTTTCTTCCATAAACTCTCGTGATTGAGCGCAGTCTGCGAACCGGAAGAATAACGCATCAAGAATTTCTGCCAGGAAGCAGGAAGATGAGCGTCTACAAAAGAAGAAGCTGGTTCCGCCAGCCGAATCATGTATGGAGTAAGGAAAGTGGTAATGACAGAAACCGCCACCACTATCGGATACAGAAAGTCGCTCGTCACATGCAAGGAGACTCCCAAGGATGCTATGATAAACGCGAATTCACCAATCTGTGTCAAGCTGAATCCGCATTGCATAGCCATCTTCAGAGGTTTTCCGGAAAGCATCACGCCGAAAGTTCCGAAAACGGATTGCCCTATGATAACCGCCAAGGTTATCACTATGATAGGCACTGCATATTCCACAATCATAGCCGGGTCTACCATCATCCCCACCGACACGAAGAAGATGGCGCCGAAAAGATCCTTAACCGGTTTCACCAAATGGTCTATGGATTCCGCCTCGATAGTTTCCGCCAAGATGGATCCCATGATAAAAGCGCCGAATGCGGCAGAGAACCCGGCATGGGCAGCCATCACTACCATGCCGAAACAGAGTGCGAGCGACACGATGAGCAAGGTTTCCTCCCCCATCAACTTGCGGCAACGTTTCAAAAGTTCCGGAACCAAATAGATGCCGACCACGAACCACAGGATGAGGAAAAACAACAGTTTGCCGATGCTTTCCAACATCTCCGTTCCTTCGAAATTATTACTTACCGCCATAGTAGAAAGCATTACCATCAACACTATGGCAAGGATATCTTCAAGAATCAAGATACTCAATACCAGACCGGTGAACTGTTTCTTTCTTAACCCAAGGTCATCAAATGCCTTATAAATAATGGTAGTAGAGGACATCGCGATCATACCCCCCAGAAACAGGCAGTCCATCCGGGACCAACCGAATCCCATGCCGACACCTATTCCCAACAAAATCATACAAAAGATGATAGTACAGGCAGCTACAATAGCAGCCCCGCCCACTTTCACAATCTTCTTAAAACTAAACTCCAGCCCGAGTGCAAACAGCAGGAAGATGACACCTATATCCGCCCATGTCTTTATATTCGCAATGTCCATTACAGAAGGTGTATAGGGCATATGCGGACTTGCCAAAAAGCCGGCTACTACGTATCCCAAGACAAGAGGTTGTTTCAACTTCTTAAACAATAAAGTCATAATTCCGGCACAGATCAATATCAGTGCCAAATCAGCTATCAAAGTAGGTAATTGAGACATAATTAATCATATTTGCTGACAAAATTATAATAAATCCATGATATAGACAACACATTTACGTATATGTTTTTTCCATGATAACCGATACAAATTTCAAGCTAATCACGATATAAAACAATCAGCCCCGGACAAGCTATAAACTTATCCGGGGCTGAATCAAACACAAGATGAGATATCTTTATTTTCTAAAAGGCGGTTTTACGACAAGCGCCTTCAACTTACGTCCACGCATATCAATGCATATTTCCGTACCCGGCTTGCTATATTCCGGCTTCACGTATCCCATGCCAATACCTATTTTGCGGGTAGGCGACATGGTGCCCGAAGTAACCGTTCCAATCTTCTCGCCTTCCGGACTTACAAGTTCGTAACCATGGCGAGGAATCCCCCGGTCGATCATTTCAAAACCTACCAACTTGCGTGTAGTGCCTTCCGCTTTCTGCTTCTCAAGCATAGGGCGGTTGATGAAGTCCTTACCATCCACAAACTTAGTGATCCATCCCAATCCGGCTTCTATCGGAGAGGTCGTATCATCCAAATCATTGCCATACAAGCAGAATCCCATTTCCAAACGGAGCGTATCACGGGCTCCCAAACCGACAGGCTTGATGCCAAACTCTTCACCCGCTTCGAAAACCGCTTTCCAAATCTTATCAGCGGCATCCGGATAAAAATAAAGCTCAAAGCCACCCGCACCCGTATAGCCGGTATTGGAAATGATCACATTCTCTTCACCCGCAAACTTTCCAACCTTGAATGTATAATACGGGATAGAGGACAAATCAATATCCGTCAACTTTTGCAGAGCAAGAATCGCCTTCGGTCCTTGCACGGCAAGCTGCCCGATATTGTCCGAAGCATTTTCCAATTCCGCCCCCTCCGTATTATGAGAAACGCACCAGTTCCAGTCTTTCTCAATATTGGCTGCATTGACCACCAACATATATTTTTCCGGTTCGTATTGATATACCAGCAAGTCATCTACAATACCACCCTCCTCATTGGGGAAACAGGTATATTGTATCTTGCCCGGCACCAGTGCCGCCACATTATTGGAAGTCACCTTTTGAAGAAAAGCCAGTGCATTAGGCCCTTTCACCCAAAATTCGCCCATATGGGACACATCAAACACACCGACATTCTGGCACACCGTGAGATGCTCGTCAATAATACCGGAGTATTCAATAGGCATATTATAACCTGCGAATTCATGCATTTTAGCACCAAGTGCTATGTGTTTCTCTGTAAACGGAGTGGTTTTCATATTCTTTTAAGTATTAAGTTTCAAGTAATAACAAGTCGGTATCTACGTTTTTTTATCTGGAAGCAACCAGTTCGACAATCTTCACTACAACCTTCATTGCCTTTTCCATGTTCTGGATAGGAACAAACTCATAGCGTCCGTGGAAATTCAATCCACCGGCAAAGACATTCGGACAAGGCAACCCCTTGAAAGAAAGTTGTGCACCGTCCGTACCACCGCGAATCGGCTTCACGTTCGGCTTCACGCCAACAGCTTCCATTGCGGCAAAGGCAGTGTCGATAATATGCATCACCGGTTCTATCTTCTCACGCATATTATAATATTGGTCGCGCAACTCAAGAGTTACCGTACCTTCGCCATATTCCGCATTCATCCAAGCAACCAAGCGTTCCATCTTTTTCTTTCGGTCTTCAAATTTTGCACGGTTGTGGTCACGGATAATATAAGAGACAGTACTTTGCTCCACGTCACCCTGAATCCCTATCAGATGATAGAACCCTTCGTATCCAGTCGTATGCTCCGGTCTT
>CAKUYM010000453.1 GCA_934716785.1 uncultured Bacteroides sp.
GCTGCAAGGGAATGGAGTTATCAATGATAAATATCATTGGAGTTTTGGAAATAATCATTTGGTCGTTATCGGAGATGTTTTCGATAGGGGCAAGGATGTAGTGCAAATATTTTGGTTACTCTACAAACTGGAAGCTGAGGCTGCCAAAGTAGGTGGCCATGTATCTTTTCTCTTGGGGAATCATGAACCGTTGGTCTTATCTAATGATCTTCGCTATACAAAGGAGAAATATAAACTATTGGCCGAGAAGTTAGGTGTAAAATATCCACAGCTATTCGGCACTGATACGGAACTGGGGCGTTGGCTTGCAACACGCAACACCATGCAAATCATCGGCACAGACTTGTATGTGCATGCCGGACTGGGGAAACTCTTCTATGACAAAGAGTTGAGTATTCCCTTTGTAAATGAAGAAATGAGCAAGGCACTCTTTATGAGCAAGCGGGAACGGAAGGAACTTTCTCCGTTGACGGCTTTTCTGTATGGGAATGACGGTCCTGTGTGGTATCGTGGTCTTGTGAAGGAAGAACCTAAATACAAGCCGTTGGCACAGGATTCTTTGCAGATGATGCTGGAACGCTATATGGTGGAACATATCATTGTAGGGCATACTGTCTTTAAGGATATATCAACTTTCTATAACGGAAGAGTGATTGCCGTTAATGTGGATAACAAGGAAAATCGGAAAAAGAAGAGGGGACGTGCCATACTGATAGATAGGAATACTTATTACGTTGTCGGTGATGAAGGTATTTTGAGAGAATTGTAATTTGAGAGAATTGTAGTCAATTGTTTATCTTTACGAATAGTATGCTAAAAAGCAAGGAGTACGAGTATAAGAAGTACTAGTACTTGACTCACGGATATTCAGCACTTGATTCACTCAGGTGTCCTACTTGTTCCTGTTCTTTTTAGTACTTGTTTTGTCTTACTCATATGCTTATTCAGATTTGAATCCGTATTTGTCTACATTTTACACCGTTAATGCTTGCATTTTCTACTGACACTATTGACAACTGATACTTAGTGCCCTTTTGTCAGCGAGTTTGTGAATGAAATTGATTGCTATATATTGGTAATCAATGTGATATCGTTGTGCTTGAATGCAGCTGAAAACGGTATAATATTTCATTTATAAATTTTTGTCAGTAGCCTTTTACCTTACTTGCCGATAGAAAGACCATGTAGATGTCAGTTGTCAATAGTGTCAGTAACTTTTTGATGGAATATTTTGTAATGTGTTGAAATGTAGCGCTATATGTGTTGTTTACTTGCGCGGATATACGGATAGATATGTAATTTACTACTGACATAATATATGTGAACGAAGTGTTTTTGTATAGTAATTATTGCTTATGCTTTTTCTGATGTAATTTTTCTTTCCACCCAGTTTCTTTTGTGAAGATATTAGGGATGAGGAATTAAACGAAAACTGTTCTATCTTTAATTAGTAGAGGCAAATAGATGATATCAAATAATTGTTTATCGTCTTAGAATAGATATAAATATCTAAGGAAAGAAATACTAATGAAAAAAATAATAAATGTTTTGCCAATCCTACATCTTATAAACATGTCCAGCCTAGCTATTTTGCATAAAATATGTATAATTTTAGTGGAATATCGAAAAATAATAGTACTTTTCCAGACTAATAAATATGAAGCCTAAAATCTAATAATCAAACATGTATAATATTATTACTGTAAAGAAAATATAGCTCTCTCTGTATATTACTATTATTTTTATCTCCATAGGATTAAAAAAGGTTAAAGAAATAGGGAAGACAATTGTTGTCTCGACTATACATACAATATATACTTAAAGCTAATATTGACATGGGAACACGTAAAGAAAATATGGATGATATAATTTTTCAATTATCTGCTCATAGTTCACAATCAGCACTAAAATCTTTATATGTGGCCTATTTTAATCAACTAATCAAGTTTGTTGTATTATATGTTGATTCTACTGTCGTAGCAGAAGAAATTGTGTCAGATGTATTCTTTGCAGTATGGAATAACAGGAAGGCTTTGAGAGACATTGACAATTTTAACTGTTATGTTTATAAAATTGCAAAATATAAATCTATAGATTATCTACGTAGTCGCCAAATGAGACAATTTGAGTTGGGGGAAATTCCTATTGACGCATTTGTTTGTACCATGACTACTCCAGAAAATGACCTGATATCTAAAGAAAATATAAATCTGTTGAATGAAGCAATTGATAAGCTACCGGTGAAGTGCAAGTTGGCATTCAAACTCATTCGGGAAGATAAGATGAAATATAAAGAAGTTGCATCAATTCTTAATGTTTCAACTAAAACGATAGAAGCCTATATTACTTCCAGTGTAAAGATTCTAAGAGAGTCATTGAAAAAAAATATGGAATCTGAATAAAAAACGTCCCAAAGAATAGGGATTATAATCTATTTTACGACTATTATGATAAAAGAAATATGAATATGCAGAATGATATTGATAACCACATAGCCAAAATATTGTCGAGTGAAGCTTCGGCAGAAGATTATTATATGCTGTCCCAATGGTTGGATGAAGATAAATGTCACAAAGAAGAATTCCAATTATTACAAACTTATTGGAATGCGAAAGTATCAATCATAGAGGAACCACAGGCTGATAAGTCTGTAGATCTTGTCCTAAACAAAATTGCCGATCACGAAAATGTGAAAAAAAAGAGGCAAATATTATATAAGTTTATAGGAATTGCGGCAGTAATATGTATTCTTTTTGTTCTGCAATTATTTTGGCTGACAGAACGAAACTTGATAGTTACAAAAGAATATTATACATATGTTACTTCAGATAGTAAATCAGATATTGTATTGTCAGATGGAACTAAAATTATATTGAATAAAAACAGTAAGTTGACTTATTCCAATCTGTATGGTACAAATACACGAACGGTGCAGTTGGATGGAGAAGCGTATTTTGATGTAATGCCTGATAAAGAACGCCCGTTCGAAGTTGAAATGGGGGAGTCGAAAATAACGGTATTGGGTACTATTTTTAATGTAAGAGCCTTTTTGCAGAATGAATATATAACAGCAACTTTAATAAAAGGTTCTATTCAATTTGAGAATACAGATCAAAAGGTAAGAATTAATCCTAACCAACAATTGAAATATAATAAGAAGTCGTCAAACGTAACTATTGACACTGTAGATGTAGATTATGCAATAGCTTGGAAAGATGATTTATATAAATATAAATCAATTGAATTGCAGGAATTTATTGAAAAATTGGAGCGACAATATAAGGTTAGAATTATATTGTCAAATCAAGATGATATAAAAAAAATACATGTATCAGGGTCTTTTTATGGCTCGCAACCTATCCATGAAGTTCTTGATATAATAAAAAGAAGTACGCGTTTACATTGGTTTGTAAAAGATGGTATC